>DATAIM010000445.1:0-5143 GCA_036262655.1 Gemmatimonadaceae bacterium
CGCGACACGAATGGAGCAAGCTTGGCCAGCGGTACCGGAGTCTCGGCGAGGTGGGCGCTCAGGTATTGCTGCGGAGTCGTCTTTCCGGCGAACGGGTGCCTTCCGGCGAGCAGCTCGTAAGCGATCACGCCCCACGAGTAAAGATCGGAGCGATGGTCGATGTTCGGATCCGCTGCCGCCTACTCGGGCGACATGTAAGCGGGTGTGCCGATAGACGTGCCAACGAGCGTCAGAGTTCCGCCAGGCGCCTCGGTACGTGACGCAGATAGAGCTTTCGCAATCCCGAAGTCGACGACCACCGCGCTTCCACTTGAGAGGAGAATATTCTCGGGCTTGATGTCACGGTGAACGATTCCTTCACCGTGCGCATACCTGAGAGCACGGGCAACATCTCCAAGGATCCCCAGCTTCTCATCGATTGTGAGCTTTCCACTGTCAATGGCGACACGGAGGGACTCACCACGTACGAAGGGCATCGTGTAGTAGGGAAGCGCTTCGCTTACTCCCGCTGACAGTACCGGTAACACATGCGGATGCTGAAGCGCCGCGGCTAGCTTTATCTCACGCGCAAAACGCTCGACGGACATCTCGAGCGCGAGATTTCGCGGAAGCACCTTGATGACAATGTCTCTCCCGAGCGATTCATCGTGGGCGACAAAAACCCGGCTCATGCCCCCACCACCCAGCTCCCGCTGAATAGTGTAGGCTGTTCCAAGCGAAGCCTGCAGCTGCTCTCGAAGCGGCTGTTCAGTCAATCTGGGTGTGAGTCATGGGAGACCGTGAATATACAAGTCTCCTTCTTTTGCAGCAGATAAGCACGCGCGACTCAATCCTTGTACGGATCGAGCTCGTGACCCCCCGCCATCACCACGATGATTGGACTCAGAGTGTGAAGTAATTCGACCGTACCGCCCTGACTCGCGAGAACCTCCGGCAGTCGCCTATACGCCTGCGGAGCCTCGTCCAGACCTCCGCCCCTGAGTATCACGCCACGCTGACCAATCCACTCGTCCATCATTTCCTGCGAGATGAGACCCGGAGAAACGATTCGCGCCCGCGGTCCCCATCCCTTCGTCTTTCCGCGCGCCTGCGTACGCGACATCACGCGCCCCGCACCATGCACTGTCGAGTACAGCGCATTCTCCTGCTCCGGATCTCCATGACTGCCCTGGACGATTACAGCATCATCGCCCATCGAGCCGCCGATGAATCCCTTCTGTCCCGGAAACGCCGGAGTGGCACCCTTTCGCACGACTATGAGCTTCTCGCCGAAGTGTTCCTCCACCCATGAATAGTTGTGATGGTTGTGCACCAGCTCGAGCTCTCGTGCGCCGATGATATCTACTACCTTCCGCGCAACCCACTCTCGTCCGGCGTAAGCGTAATCGCCAGCTAGTGTCATCAGGGCCCAGTAATCCTGCCCGACGGGAGTGTCGAGATCGAGAATCGCCTCCGACTCCTTCGCACGCTCGCCCCACTTCACATTTGCGGCAAGTGCGAGAAACCCCGATGCAATCGTGTGACCCAGGCCGCGCGACCCGAAGTGCACGCCGACCCAGATACGTCCATCTTCTCGATCGGCGAATAGATCCACATAGTGATTACCGCTGCCCACAGTGCCGAGCTGAGCACGTGCCTTTTTCCTGAGCTGATCCCTTTTCGCTTCGGCGGGAAGCAGCGTCCAGGCGGGCGAATCGAACAGCTCGTGATCGACCGGCGCATCATCGGCATTGTTTGATCGCCCAACACCGAACGAGATGGAGCCTGCGATCTCGTCCGCAAGCAGCTCGAGCTCGCGTCGCGTGTAATCAGTGATGAAACGGTCGGTCTTGATGGCCGCATTGCCGCAGGCGATGTCGTATCCAACGCCAGGAACAGATACCTGATTGCGATACGCCGCCACACCGCCAATCGGCATCATGTATCCAAGGTGCCCGTCGGCCATCAGTGCAGCGTATGCCGCACGTGTAGCTACATGCCGGAGCTGCGCGATCGTCTTTTCATCGTGCTGCCCGAAGACAGCTGTAACCTTGCCGGCTTCACGCTCCAGCGTTTCCAGCCTCGAGCTCATCCGTAACAGACCGTCGACCTACAAATACCGCGCGATCGCCATCGCGGCGACACTGCCGAACAGCAGGACGGCAGTTGTCCTGAGCGCCCACCCCTGGCGTGCCGCGAGCCCCGTCATTTCCGTTCGCTGATCTTCTGTAGGCGGCACGCCCCCTTCCTGAATCCGCACAGCAAGCTTCGCCATCTTCTCCCCTGTCCTCCCCGCAATTCCGCCGCCTATACCGGCGGCAAGGATTGCGAGCATCGCGCCAAACCCGAACGTCATCCCGGTTCGGCTCGCGGAAAATGCACCATCGCTCACCATGGACAGCCGGACGTACATCGCGAGCCCGGATAGAACAGTGAGCATCATCGCAAGGCCGATATACGTTCGAAGCTTTCGCCGCAGCATCAGGTCCATCATAAACGTTACGCCTGACGCGCCGAGTCCCTGCTGCGCCGGGAGTACGAACCATGCGAGTGCGGCAACCGATCCGACCCAGAATACGCCACCAAGAATGTGAAGCAGCCGCAGGCCAATCATTAGATAGTGCTCGTCCATGTGTCGCTCTCGTGGAGGTCGGTTCGAAGATAGCCCTGCGATAGAGCGGCAGCAGATTTGCTAGCTTTTGAGGTCGAACGCAAATTCAACACGATATGCGAATCCAGAATCCTCTCGCTCTGCTCGAGCGAAGACTTCAGGCATCGAAAAGGGAGAAGCTGGAGAAAGCCGTGAAGATCACGGCCGGCACCGCTGCTGCTATCTGGATGGGCCTGCGCCTGAAACGCGAGCTTTACGGGCCTGGCGGGAGCAAGATGTCCCGCTACGATCCTGACGTAGACAAGGTCTGGACCGACTCAGGCAAGCGGGGAAAGGGTTGAGGAAGCGGCGGACTCCGCGGCTTTTTGCTGAATGCGCGATCCGTTACCCGGCCCCAGGTGGTGTCCCTTATTCGCCCCCCCCCCGCGCATACATTGGTGCGGCAAACCCATGGCCACATGACGAGCGCCGGTCGAGGTTAAGCTCACTACCATAGAGGTGTGATCGAATGAGTCTACCCGCTCAGGAATTTCCGGACAGAGTAGGATTCGCGCCCGACGGGCCGACTCCCTTCACCCCTTACATCCCGCCGGAGACGAGCCTGAGGGAGCTGACCCCCCTCCCCGTCATTGTCGGAGCCATACTCGGCCTGATCTTCGGAGCTTCGTCACTGTACCTCGTCCTGAAAGTCGGTCTCACTGTCAGCGCCTCGATTCCTGTCGCGGTTATCTCGATCACCCTGTTCAAGCTGTTCTCACGATTAGGCGCCCGTGAGGCGACCATTCTCGAGCACAACATCGTCCAGACCGCAGGATCTGCCGGTGAATCGATAGCGTTCGGCGTCGGCGTGACGATGCCTGCAATCCTCATTCTCGGATTCGACCTCGAGATCACGCGTGTAATGCTCGTCGCAGTCCTCGGCGGACTTCTTGGAATCCTGATGATGATTCCACTCCGCCGCGCGCTGATCGTCGCTCAGCACGGGATCCTCAAATATCCGGAAGGAACTGCCTGCGCCGAGGTTCTAAAGGCAGGCGCATCTGCGGAGTCACGCGCTGCAGCATCGGAGGCAGCGAGACGAGACCAGCTGAAGACAGGTGGAAGCACAAGCGCGAAAACGATCTTTACAGGGTTCGGCCTCGCACTCGCCTACAAGACGATCATGGTCGCGTTCCGCGGCTGGAAGGAAGTACCGGAGAAGATCTTCGGGACGCCGTTCACCAACGCATCGATATCGGCCGAGATCTCGCCGGAGCTCCTCGGAGTCGGTTACATCATCGGCCCACGGATCGCAGCGGTGATGTGCGCCGGGGGAGTGCTCGCATACCTCGTTCTGATCCCGATGATCAGCTTCTTCGGGCAGGCGTTGACCACGCCGCTGTCGCCCGAGACCACTGTCCTCGTCAAGGACATGGATCCGGGCGCGATTCGCAACGCATACGTGCTGTACATTGGAGCTGGTGCGGTCGCGGCGGGCGGATTGATCAGTGTCTTCCGATCACTTCCAACGATCTGGCACGGCATCAAAGGCGGTTACGCCGACTTCAATGCATCCAAGTCCGCGGGTGCCCCAACGACCCTTCGAACCGATCGTGATCTGCCGATGCGCGCGGTTCTGATCGGCATCATTGCACTCATCCTCGCAATCATATTCGCAAGTCCGCTCTACGTCGGCGGAACCTCCGTTCTGACGAGAATCGCCGCCGCTCTCCTGATCATTCTGTTCGGTTTTCTGTTCGTGACCGTCTCTTCCCGCCTCACCGGTGAGATCGGATCGTCATCCAATCCGATTTCCGGAATGACGGTCGCGACACTGCTCCTCACTTGTCTCACGTTCGTAATCCTGGGTTGGACGGGCAACAACTACTTCGTGACTGCGCTTTCGATCGGAGCCATCGTCTGCATAGCGGCCTCGAACGGAGGGACGACGTCGCAGGATCTGAAGACCGGGTTCCTCGTGGGCTCGACACCGAGCTCGCAGCAGATCGCGATCCTCGTCGGTGCACTGGTTTCCGCACTCGCGCTTGGCCCGATTCTCCTGAAGCTGAATGCGGCCGGGTCGGTCTACGTTCCTGTCGGCACAACCATCCAGGGAATCTCTGCGGGGTCGGTGCAGCCGGGAGAAGTGGCCGACGTGTCGAAGCTCTCTCGCCGCGAGGGAGTTGAGGGTAGCCTGGCAGCTGGTGCAGCAGATTCACGCAAATACCTGGTCTGGCACCGGCAGGATCCCGCCGGTGGAAATGCCGAGAAGTATCTGGTCGACGATACGGGGAAGCCCGTCTATTTCGTGGACCGCGGCATCAACGGATCCATACGTACGCTTCCCGGCGGACAGGATGTTCCGAAATTCGACGCGCCTAAAGCCACGCTCATGTCCTACATCATCAAGGGCATACTCGGCGGCAAGCTCCCGTGGGCGCTCGTGCTGCTCGGCGCGATGATCGCGATCGTTCTCGAGATGTCGGGAATTCCGTCGCTCGCATTTGCAGTCGGCGTGTATCTCCCTCTTTCCTCTTCAAGCCCGATCCTTATCGGTGGTCTCATCAGATGGGG
>DATAIM010000446.1:0-22982 GCA_036262655.1 Gemmatimonadaceae bacterium
GCCGTTATGGAAGCAGTTATAGCTTGGTGCACGAGTTAGTTCGGACTTGCGAGGGGGATTAGTCTAACCTAACATTTATCTAATAGACTCCCCAAATCTCAACTTCTCGTTACCTACAGATGGCCACTCAGCTCATTCCACCTCGCGAAGAATCCATCCAACCCGAACCTGGGTGGCGCAGAGCGAGGGTAACTCCTTCCCTGGCAGAAGTTTACCGGACTATCCCGGTGAGCGGTGCGACCTGGTGGCGGAAAATTCTCGCCTTCGCTGGACCTGGTTACCTCGTCGCCGTGGGATACATGGACCCCGGCAACTGGGCGACCGATCTAGCCGGCGGATCCCAGTTCGGGTACACGCTGCTCACAGTAATCCTGATGTCGAACCTGATGGCGATCCTCCTTCAGGGATTGTCGTCGAAGCTTGGGATCGTCACCGGTCGTGATCTCGCGCAAGCTTGCAGGGATCACTACTCGACTCCGGTAGTGTGGTTCCTCTGGGTGTTATGCGAGCTTGCGATCGCTGCATGTGACCTGGCTGAGGTGATCGGGTCGGCGATAGCGCTGAATCTGCTTTTCGGAATCGCCCTGCCATATGGTATCGCGCTAACGGCGCTCGACGTGATGATCGTCCTGTATCTCCAGAACAAGGGATTCAGGCTGCTCGAAGCGCTCGTCATCGCGCTCGTTGCGACTGTCGGAATCTGTTTCCTCTTCGAGATAATTCTCGCGAGTCCGCCCGTTGGCGAAGTTCTGAAGGGATTCATTCCCACGACACAGGTGATAGCGAACCCCGCCATGCTGTACGTGGCTGTCGGAATCCTCGGCGCCACGGTAATGCCGCACAACCTTTACCTCCACTCCTCCATCGTCCAGACGCGGAAGTACAGCGAAACCGCGGAGGGCAAGAAAGAGGCGGTCAAGTTTGCCTTCATCGATTCGACTCTCGCGCTTTCGATCGCGCTCTTTATCAATGGTGCCATCCTCATCGTCGCGGCCGCGACTTTCCATACCAGCGGCCACTCGGACGTTGCCGAGATTCAGGATGCATACAAGCTGCTGACGCCGCTGCTTGGTGCGGGAGCGAGCACGATGTTCGCGCTCGCCTTGCTCGCGTCGGGCCAGAATTCGACACTTACCGGGACGCTCGCCGGCCAGATCGTCATGGAGGGTTTTCTCAACATCCGGCTGCGCCCGTGGGTACGCCGGCTGATCACGCGCGCGATTGCCATAATCCCCGCGGCAGTTGTTGCTATACTCTATGGCGAGAGCGGCACCGCAAGGCTTCTCATCCTGAGCCAGGTAATTCTCAGCATGCAGCTTTCGTTCGCGGTCTTTCCCCTCGTGAGGTTCACGTCCGATCGCACGAAGATGGGAGAGTTCGTGAACCAGCCGTGGCTCAAGGCTCTTGCGTACCTCGTCGCAGTGGTAATCGCGGGACTCAACCTGTGGCTGCTGATACAGTTCTTCACGGGGGCGTAGCCATGTATCGGAAGATTCTGATGCCGGTGGAGAACTCTCCCTACGACGATGCCATCGTCGATCACGTCCGCGAGCTCGCGCGTATGTGCAAGTCGTACGTCGTCCTCATACACGTGGCCGACGGATTTGCGGCCCGCAATATCTCCCAGCTCGATTTGCGCGAGAGCGAGGAAATGAAGAAGGACCGCGCATACATCGAGCGTCTGTCCGCGGAGCTCGAGGCGACCGGGATTGATGCGGATGCGGTGCTCGCCTCCGGTGATCCGGCGAAGGAGATCGCTCTTGCGGCACTCCGCGAGGGCTGCGATCTGATCGCGATGGCGACGCACGGCCACAAGTTCATCGGCGACATGATTCATGGCAGCGTGTCGCACGCCGTCCGTCATGCTTCAACCGTTCCTGTTCTTCTCGTTCGCGGCAGCTCGCACGGCAGGGCGGCGAAGCCTGCATGAAAGCGGGCAAGCGCGAACACCTTCGCCTGGAGCACGGGGATGAGTCGCTCACCGGTCCGGTCGAGGATTATCTCAAGGCGATTTATGAGATCGGGCGGGGCAGTGTTTCGGTCGCGACAAATGACATTGCACAGCGGCTGGACCTTACGGCGGCATCAGTGAGTGGTATGGTGCGCCGTCTCGCCGAACAGGGCCTCGTCTCCTATGAGCGGTACAAGGGCGTCACGCTGACCGAGTCGGGGCGGCGCGCTGCGTTGCGCACGCTCCGCCGTCACCGGGTCATCGAGGCGTATCTCTCCGGTGCTCTGAGCTATCCGTGGGACCGGGTACATGACGAGGCAGAGCGGCTCGAGCACGCAGCGTCCGATGAGCTCGTGGATAGGATGGCTGCGGCGATTGGCGAGCCGGTTGTGGATCCACATGGTGCGCCGATTCCATCGCGCGAAGGCTTGATGGATGAAACGGAGTACTTCTCGCTTGCGGAGCTTGGCGCGGGGTACGCCGCACGTGTAGTTCGGGTGAGCGACGATGACCCCGAGATGCTGCGGTATCTGGGAGACCTGGCGATAACTCCGGGGTCTGAAGTTGTGGTGATATCGAAAGCGCCGTATGAGGGTCCCATATCGCTTCGCGTTTCGGGTTCGCTCCTGTCGATCGGCCCAGCGCTGGCATCGCAGGTTCTCGTTGCGCCGTTGATCAATCCCGAGGCGCCGGCGCACTAGGAGCGAACCACAGCAAAGCGAACATCTGTGGTCAAGGTTGTCTGTGGTTCAGTTTTTGTGGAGGTATTGAACCGACTACCTTAAGGTGTGCTCACCCCGCTGTTCGCCGCCTTCCTCCTGCTACAGCAGCCGGGACACCGCACCATCGCGATCGATGAGCGCCTCGCCGAGGACGGTCGAATCTCGATCGGTGATCGTCTGACCATCTCGTCCACACCCGGATCACTCTCCGGAGACACCGTAATCGTCTCCGCCATCGTAAAGCGCGGCGCCGACCCGGCGGAGATTGCGCGCAGCGAGTACCGCGTGCGCATGCATCTCGATCACCTCCAGAAAGTCGCGGGATATGGAGATCGCGTTGATCGCTTTGCCGTATCATCACGCGGGCCTCGAACAATCGACCATGCTCTCTCGGCCATCAACGCCACGGCGTTCGGGTTTCAGGCGTGGCGCTCGCGCGACATCGCTGTGGAGACGTCACGCACCTTCCAGGTCGTGAGCCGATTCCACAAGGCAATCGGCCTCATAACGATAGTTGCGAGCGCCATCTTCCTCCTGTGTATCATGCTGCTGAAGGTCGAGGAGCGGCGGCGCGATGTTGCTGCTCTCAGGCTGATGGGTATCTCGCGCGCTACAGTAGTGAAGGGAATCGTCGCCGAAGCTGCCCTGCTGGCGCTGATTGGCTGCGCACTGGGCGTGGCACTCGGCTGGGTGTCATCCCAGTTCATCAACTGGTACTACCAGGGGATCTACCGGACTCCACTCTACTTCTCACTCATCACACCCGGGATCGTCTCGCTCGCAGTCGGCCTCTCCCTCGTTCTCGGCATCGGCGCTGGATTCGTCGCATCCCTTCGGCTCGTTCGAACACCTCCGCTGACCCTCTTCGGCCGCTGATGCGATTTGCGCTTGCGTGGTCGTCACTTCGCCGGCATGGCACCCGTACGCTTCTCGCCACACTCGGCGTCGCGGTCGCGGCGGCGATGCTTCTCGACATGGTGATGATGTCTACAGGACTCCGCGAATCGTTTCGCGAGCTGCTTCTGTCTCGCGGATTCCAGTTGCGACTGGCACCCAGGGGCACGCTGCCGTTCGACACCGATGCCACGATAGAAAACACCACCGGTATCATCGCGAAACTCCGGGCGAATCCCGCCATCGTGACCGTCAGCCCCGTTCTCGGGGGCACCATTCACGTCCCCGTTCGCGGGAAGGTCGTGACCAGCGCCGCGCTCGGAGTGAATCCGCTCGTCCAGGGCGATTATGAGCTGCTTTCGGGCAAGGACCCAAAGGGGCGGGACGACATCGTTGCGAACGACGATTTCCTGCGAGCCACCGGCGCGCGGGTCGGTGACACCATAGAGGTCTCGGCGGGATACGATCCCCAGCTTCGCACGTACGCAGGTTCGCGAAAAATGGTGGTGACCGGCCGCGCGAGATTCCTCTACGGTGCCGCCGCTCAGCTGGCGACGGCCATGCAGCTCTCCACCCTTCAGGAAATGGGCGGCCCCGATCGAAGAGACGACTCGTCGTTGTTCATGATGAAGGTTCGAGCTGACGCGCAGGTCGAGAGCGCGCGGGCGTGGATCGAGCGAGCGATTCCTGAAGTGAGTGCGATCTCGACCTCGTCCGCGCTGGCGCAGGTCGATCAGCGGCTCAGCTATTTCCGGCAGCTCGCCCTCATTCTCGGGACGGTAAGCCTCTTCGTCGGTTTTCTTCTCGTTACGACGCTGATGACTGTGTCCGTCAATGAGCGCATCAGCGAGATCACCGTCATGCGCGCCCTCGGAGTCTCGCGCATGCACGTCGTGCAGCAGATCGTGCTCGAGGGGATCGTCATCACGATTGGCGGTGCGACGGCGGGCCTGGGTCTCGGTCTCGTGACCGCACGTTATCTCAACGGAATCCTGTCGAGCTTTCCGGGGCTCCCGGTCGCGATCGACTTCTTCCTCTTTCAGCCGAAAGCCGCTTGGGTGTCGCTCGGACTTCTTTCGCTTTCCGGTATCGCTGCCGGCGTTTACCCATCGTACCGCGCCGCATCGCTTCCAATTGCCACTACTCTGCGACAGGAAGCGATCGCTTGACCGATCCGCAAGGCAGCGATCAGGTGAACGTCGTCGAAGCCAGAGACCTCGCCCGCGACTACGACTTCGGTGCCGATCGGGTTCATGCGCTTCGCGGCGTCAGCTTTGACATTCCCGAGGGCGACTACGTCGCTATCGTCGGGCCCTCCGGATGCGGAAAGTCCACCCTCCTCAACCTGCTCGGCGCAATCGACCAGCCGACTCGCGGAAGCGTACGGATCCACGGGGAATCGGTTGCCGGAATGAGCGACAGGAATGCGACGAATTTCAGACTGAGAAACATCGGCTTCGTTTTCCAGCGGTTCTACCTCATGCCGACTCTCTCCGCGAGAGAGAACGTCGAGCTGCCGATGGCCGAAGCAGGGCTCGGCAAATCTCAACGGGCAGATCGCGCGCGCGAGCTTCTCCGGTATGTCGGGCTCGCGCACCGCGAAAGACACCGGCCGTCGGAGCTTTCGGGCGGCGAGCAGCAGCGCGTCGCGATCGCCCGCGCCCTCGCGAACAAACCCGCCATTCTGCTGGCTGATGAGCCGACGGGTGAGCTCGACGCAAAGACTGGTTCCGAGATCATTGCTCTCTTCGGAAGGTTGAACACCGATGGGACGACGATCATCGTCGTGACGCATGACGAAGATCTGGCGAGCGCTGCGCGCCGAAAGATCCACATGCGTGACGGGCTCGTGGTCGATCCGTGATATCGCTTCTTGCGTGGCGGAACATCGTCTACCGACCCTGGAGATCACTGCTTCTCTTCTTCGGATTCGGGATCGGTGTCGGCGTGATGATCGTTCTCCTGTCCGTCGGTGAAGCGCTTCTCACGCAGGCTCGCGACGAAAAGCTCGTCGGAGGCGGCGACATCACCGTGCTTCCGCAGGGCCTCGACGTCGAGGTCATGAAAACGGGTGGAGTCGGTGGTCTTTTTTTCTCGATCGATCACGCGCGATTTGTGTACGACCAGCTGCTCGCGTCGAGGCGGCTTGTCTCGTCCGTGCAGGTGGTTGCTCCGCAGATAGATGGCCGGCTCGTGTATCTCCGCACGGTCGAGGGCGTGGAGTATCCGGCCAGAGCGAGTGGAGAGATTCCAAGCCGCGCGCACGCTGTGCATGCACCAGTCGGTATCGGCGCCGGCGAATGGCAGGATGATGATGGCGACCGCAGGTGGATCTCTCCGGCTCCAGCCGAGCTGAGACATGAGATAGACCACTTCCATCTCCCGCCCGACAGTGCGGCGAACCGCTCGAGCTGGTCCGAATGGCACTATTTCAACGTGCTGTCGCCGGATCGAAAGCGATGGGCATTCATTTCGTTCATCGTTGCCGGCGACGTGACGAGCTCTACCTGGGGAGGAACAATCACGGTGACGCTGCGCGAGGAGGGACGGGTTTCGCGGAAATTCGAGGCCTTCGTAAAGCGCGAGCTCATCAGGTTCTCAACCGATTCGGCGAACCTCACTATTGGCTCCTCCCGCGTCGAAGTTCTCCCTGACGGAGACTACAACGTGCACGCTGTTGCGCGCGAGCAGGGTGGCACACAGCTCGCTTCGGTCGATCTCGTCATCCATCCTGAGGCGCACGCGTATTTTCCGGGCGCGTCGATCGGCTCTGGTGGCTTCGTATCCGGCTACACCGTCCCTGCATTGCGGGCGGCCGCGTCCGGCCGGATATGTATCGACGCAAGCTGCGAGGAGTTTCGGGGAGCGCAGTCTTATCACGACCACAACTGGGGAGTATGGCGAGGTGTGACATGGGACTGGGGAGCCGCGCGTGCCGGTCCATTCACGATTCTCTACGGTCGTGTGCTCGGTCCCGAGCAACAGGGAAGGGAGACACCGCTCTTCGTCTACGTCGTTGATTCTCTCGGATTCCGGGCCCTCATGCGACCTCCGCGCATCACGTACGAGGAGGGCGGCAGTGCGCTGGCCGGGGGGAACAGGATTCGAGCGCCGTCGCGCGCCATCTTTGCGGATGTACGCGGGGGAGATTCACTCCGCGTTGAGCTCGAGATCGAAGACGCAATAGCAACCGATACCCGGCGGGAATCGCGCGACCAGAGTCCGTTCTCGAACCGGAAAGACTCTGGCGTGGCTATCGATCCGATCCGCGACAGGGCCCTCGCGAGACCGTTCTTCATTCAGATGAAAGGGATTGCCCGAATTTCGGGCCGATTGGGCGGGGAACGCGTGTCAGGCGAGGGGACAGGGTTTTTCGAGACGTACCGCTAGCGGTGTTGCAGGGCAGGGTGCGCCCGCCTCAGCGGCATCCGTAAATTGGAGTATCATGGCCGCTGACCAGGTCGAAGTCGAAGGTCCAGATCTCTCTCTTGGAATCCGTTTATCCGACATCCCCGACAAGGGCATGATCGGTGGCCATGTAAACGGGAAGACAATTCTTCTTGCACGGAGAGGGAAGAAGATCTACGCGATCGGCGGATTGTGCAGTCATTACTCCGCTCCGCTCGCTGACGGATTGATGGTCGGCAAAACAGTGCGCTGTCCGTGGCATCACGCCTGTTTCGATCTTCGCACGGGGGAGGCGACGTGTGCCCCCGCTCTCAGCCCCGTTTCGGTGTGGGAGGTAGAGCGCGATGGCGAGCGCGTGAAGGTTACGCGCGAGATTCCGCCGGCCACTCTTCTCCCCCGCTCGCGCAAAGCTTTACCGCTCGTGTCTCCTCCAAATACCATCGTAATCGTCGGCGCGGGCGCCGCGGGCAATGCGGCGGCCGAAATGCTTCGGCGTGAGGGATTCGAGGGAGCTGTGACCATGATAGGCGCGGAAGACTCAGTTCCATACGACCGGCCGAATCTCTCGAAGGAGTACCTCGCCGGTACCGCGCCCGAAGAATGGATTCCGCTGCGTCCACCAGAGTTCTATGCCGAGCATCGAATAGAGCTTCTCAGCAACGTGAGGGTGCTGAGCATAGACACCAGCGCCCGAACGGTCGCACTGTCGGACGGTCCTCCCAGACAATTCGACAGGCTGCTTCTCGCAACCGGCGCTGAACCAGTAAAGCCGGCGATTCCCGGAGCCGAACTGAGCCACGTCCATTATCTGCGCACACTGGCGGACAGCAGGGCGATCATCAATGCGTCCGGTGATGCACGGAAAATCGTGATAATCGGCGCGAGCTTTATCGGACTCGAAGTCGCTGCATCGCTTCGCGCGCGCGGTCTGCAGGTCGACGTTGCCGGTCCGGAGCACACACCTCTCGAGCGAGTTCTTGGCCGCGATCTGGGGACGCTCGTCAAAACCACGCACGAGAAACACGGCGTGACGTTTCATCCCGGGCGAGGTGTTGCCGGCATTACCCGCGAATCGGTGCGGCTCGACAACGGCGCGTCACTGCCGGCAGACGTGGTCGTCGTTGGCGTGGGAGTAAGACCGCTTACGAAGCTTGCCATCGACGCTGGGCTCGATATGAGTCGCGGAGTCGCGGTCGATCAGTACCTCGAGACATCGGTCGCGGGAATCTTCGCCGCTGGAGACATCGCGCGATATCCGGATGCGAGGTTCGGGGCCGATTTGCGTGTCGAGCATTGGGTGCACGCCGAGCGACAGGGCCAGATCGCCGCGAAGAACATGCTGGGCAGAGCGAGGTCGTTCTCCTACGTGCCATTCTTCTGGAGCAACCATTACGACCTGTCGATCCAGTATGTCGGACACGCCGAGCGTTGGGACGATGTGAAAGTCGTCGGGGATATCGGTGCTGGTGATTGTGCGGTCGCCTATCTGGCTGACGACAAAATTCTTGCTGTCGCCACCGTCGGACGTGAGCGGACGAGTATCGAAGCGGAGGTCGCGCTGGAGGACGCGGATTGGAAGAAACTGACAGCGATGTTCGATCGTGGCGAGGAGGTCGAAGAGGACTCCGAGGAGTCCGCCGCTGTGTAACGCGCGAGATCAATCGTTCTGGAAAGCACCGCAGCCCCGCCGAGGTTCGGCGGGGCTGCTCATTACCACGGTGTCAGAACCGCCGATCCGTGGGATCCGGACCCGGAATCGACGCCGGGTTTCCATCGATGCGATCCTTCACGTTGTCCACCGCATCGATTGCACGATTCGCTGCGCTGCGAGTCGTATCTGACGCACGGTCGGCGAGGTTCTCGCTGCTGTTCTCGATGGTGTTCATTGCCTCGCGCGATGTGACGGACGTTCGGCTCGTGTAGGCCTCCTGCGCGAATGGCCGCACCGCTGACCAGTCGCCATGTCGCGCTCTCAGATCGTTCGTCCAGCCTCGCTGAAGATCGGATTCGATCGCCTCGAAGTTCTTGCCGTTGTAATCCGGATTTTCACTGGCGAGGTGACCGAGCTGGTATGCGGGCCGCACATCCTCGTAGCTGCGGTCCGCGAGCCTGTCGGACCTGGTTTCGTACGCCTGACGGTAGTTGTTGTCATCGTGATCGTTGAAGCGCGATGCCGCCTCGGCCACTGTTCGGCCGGCCCACCAGCCGCCAACCGCTCCGGCGATTCCACCGACGATCGTTCCAATCGGACCTGCGGCTGAGCCGATGGCCGCACCTGTCACTACTCCTGAAACTCCGCCGACAGCTTCTCCCACCTTGTCGCCAGTGCCGGGATTGTCGTCGTGGCGCAAAACTCCGCCTGAGCGATCAGCGTCGTTGTAGTCCATCTTTCCTCCTGGAATCAAATTCGCGGGTGGCTTACCTCTGTCGCTCGAAAAGGCAATTTTGAGACCAGTTCTTACCGGCAGGAAATGGACGTGCCCTCTGCGGTGAACAGCGGCAAACCACGTATTCATATCGGGACCCAGGGGTGGAATTACGACGCCTGGGTCGGGCCTTTTTTTCCCGTGAACACGCGGCCGGTTGATTTTCTCGCCGTGTACTCGCGCGCGTTCGGCACTGTGGAAGTCGATTCCACCTTTTATGGAGTGCCCGCCGCGGCAACCTTCCAGAACTGGTACGATCGTACTCCGCATGATTTTGTCTTCACGCTCAAGCTGCCACAGGAGATCACTCACGAGCAGCGGCTTCGCGATTCACTTGGTGTGGGAGACATGTTCTATGAGAGAGCGCGCGAGCTGAAGCACAAGCTTGGCCCGATTCTCGTCCAGCTCGGACCTGACTTCGAGCCGGCCGAGCTTCCAGCGCTCGTCGATTTCGTCACCGGTATTCCGTCCGACATCCGGTTCTCGATCGAGTTTCGTCACCGCGGCTGGATTACCGAAGGCGTGGTCGCGCTGCTGCGTGATCGCAACGTTGGGCTGACGCTCGTCGATGGACGCTGGATTCCGCGCAAGATCATGCTGGCTCTGGCACGCCGGCCGACCGCGGATTTCGCGTACATCCGCTGGATGGGCCCGAACCGCGATCTGGTGGACTACTCGCGCGTTCAGGTCGATCGGCGCCGGGAGGTCGACGCCTGGGTAGAGGCGATCGAGGAGATGCCGGCCGCAATAACCGACATTTACGGATACGTCGCGAACCACTTCAGCGGCCACAGCCCCGCCACCGCGCGTGAATTCCAGTACGAACTCGGACAGCGGCCGGTTGACCCTGCTACGCTCGGCGAGCAGTTGTCGCTGTTTTGATGAAGGGCCGTGAGATTGCATTCGTTGCCTGTGGAAGCATACTCGCTGCACTCTTCGTTTCGTTGGGATTCTGGCAGCTCTCCCGTCTGGCCGAGCGTCGCGCAATGAACGAGCATCTCCGCGCGCGTGCACGGACAGCGCCGGTGAGTGTTTCGGCCCTTCCGCGCGATACAGGCGCCGCGCATTTCAGGCGGGTAAAGATCTCCGGCCTCTACGACTTCACGCGCGAGTTCGTGATCACGAACCGCAGCCGGAACGGCTCGCCCGGCGTCAACATCATAACGCCCGTTCGAGTCGCCGGCAGCGACACGGCCGTCCTCGTGAACCGCGGCTGGGTATATGCACCCGACGGTATGACGGTGGACCTCTCGAAGTGGCGCGAACCGGACTCGATGTCCTCCGACGGCTTCGTCGAAAACTTCACGATCCGAAAAGGCAGCGCACAGTCCGCGAATCGCCCGAATGTGTTCAGATGGATGGACCGGAACGCAATAACTCGGGGTTTTCCCCATCCTCTCGCGGGCTTCGTCGTCGTATTGATTGACGATGGCAAACCACAGGCTCGGGACATTCCTCCGCGGCTCACCGTTCCTCCGCTCGATGAAGGCTCGCACCTGAACTATGCATTCCAATGGTTTTCCTTTGCCACGATCTCTATTTTTGGAATGTTCCTCTTTGTGAGACGTAAATGACTGATGACTCGCGGGCTCTCGCCACCGAGAAAGAAGCGCGAGACGTAGCAGAGTCGGCACGCGAGACGGAGTGGGAGCATCCCAGCTTCGCCCGCGAGCTGTTTCTCGGGCGATTCCGGCCTGATCTGATCTATCCCCATCCGCCGAACGACGACGCCGAAGAAGCCCGCGCGAAGCCGTTCATGGACAAGCTCAAGGCCTTCATCGACAAGGTGGATTCCGCCGAGATCGACCGCACCGGCGAAATTCCCGAAGCGCTCGTGCAGGAGCTCCGCGATATCGGAGCGTTCGGGATAAAGATCCCGAAAGAATACGGCGGACTCGGCCTCTCCCAGATGAGCTACATCCGGGCGATGGAGCTCGTCACATCGAAGGACGGCTCGATCGTCGCGCTCCTCTCGGCCAGTCAGTCGATCGGCGTTCCGCAGCCGCTCAAGCTTTTCGGGACCGACGATCAGAAGCGCCGATTCTTTCCGCGGCTCGCGAAAGGAGCCATCTCTGCATTTGCGCTCACTGAAGTCGACGCCGGATCAGATCCGGCGAACATGCGGACTACAGCAACGCCAACCGAAGACGGCGAGCACTTCATCCTGAACGGCGAGAAGCTGTGGTGCACCAACGGCACGCGCGCAGAGCTGTTTGTCGTAATGGCGCGTACGCCCGACAGGAAATCAAAAGGCAGGGACGTCAAGCAGATCACCGCGTTTATCGTCGACGCGAGCATGCCGGGAGTGGAAGTTGTTCACCGGTTGCGCTTCATGGGTCTCAAGGCGATCGAGAACGGGGTCATCCGGTTCACCAACGTAAAGGTTCCGCGTGAGAACATTCTCTGGGGCGAGGGAAAGGGACTGAAGCTCGCGCTCATTACGCTGAACACGGGGCGGCTCACACTTCCAGCTGGGTGCGCCGGCGCGGGGAAGGTCATGCTTCGCATTGCGCGAAAGTGGGCCAACGAGCGTGTGCAGTGGGGACAGCCCATCGGGAAGCACGAAGCAGTCGCTCAGAAAATCGCTAAGATGGCTGCGAATACTTTCGCGATGGAAGCGGTCGCCGAGCTCGCGACGGCTCTTTACGAGAAAGGCGGATACGACATCCGCCTCGAGGCGGCGATCGCGAAGCTCTACAACAGCGAGCACGGCTGGAGGATCATAGACGACACGCTTCAGATCCGCGGAGGCCGCGGGTACGAGACGGCTGAATCGCTGGCACGGCGCGGAGAGGCGCCGATCGCGGTCGAGCGCGCGATGCGTGACTATCGTATCAACCTGATCTTCGAGGGTTCGTCGGAGATCATGCGGCTGTTCATCGCGCGGGAAGCGGTGGATCACCACTTCAAGCTTGCGTTCAACATCGTAAAGCCGGATTCGTCGATGAAAGAGCGCCTCTCGGCGATGGCGAAATCGACGCCGTTCTATCTCACCTGGTATCCGACGCGCTGGGTGGGTGCAGGGCAGCTCAGGAGCTACCGCGCGTTCGGCGGGCTTGCAACGCACATGCGGTTCATCGAGCGCAATACGCGACATCTGGGGCGATCGATTTTCCACGCGATGGTGAGATTCGGACCGAAGCTCGAGAGAAAGCAGGCCGTACTGTTCCGAGCGGTCGACATCGGTTCTGAGCTGTTTGCAATGTCAGCCGCATGTGTACGCGCCGAGATGCTCGCAAGGAAAGGCCAGAAGGAGGGGATTGCTCTCGCCGACACTTTCTGCCGCGAGGCACGTCTACGGATCGACGAGCATTTCCGGAACCTTTACGGGCCAAACGATGAAAATCTCTACAAGCTGGCGATGTCGGTACTGCGCGGCGAGCATGCGTGGCTCGAGCGCGGCGTAGCCGCCGAGAATTCGGAGCTGGGCGTTCAGGTAGATGAGGATGCGAGCGGAGTTGGGGGGGAGAGAACCGAGTCAGCACCGCGACTGCCCGACAGGGAGCTTCTCGCCGCCGGGACGCACTAGCTAAAGCAGCGTTCCCCGCAGGAAGAATACAGCTACGTAGAAGTAAATGCTGAGCGCCGTCACGTCGACGAGCGTGGCGACGAACGGCGCCGATGCGCTCGCGGGATCGAACCCGATTCGTCGCAGAACGAAGGGCAGCATCGAGCCGGCAAGTGATCCGAACGTGACCACGCCGACAAGCGCAAATCCCACCACGGCGGCAATGCGCACATAGTGAGCGCCGTATCCTCCCCCGATTCCCAGGTACTGCCACACGAGGACGCGCGCGACACCCAGAAGCCCAAGGATGATTCCAAGCGCCACACCCGACGGCAGCTCTCTCAGCGCGATTCGCCACCAGTCGCGCAGCTTCACCTCTCCCAGCGCCATGGCGCGGATGATCAGCGACGTTGCCTGCGACCCCGAGTTGCCACCAGAGCTCATGATCAGCGGAATGAACAACGTCAGCACGAGAGCCCGGCTGAGCTCGATTTCGAAGTGCTTCATCACTGTCGCTGTTGCCATCTCGCCGATCAGGAGGATGGAAAGCCATCCCCCGCGCTTCCTGATCATCGAGAAGAATCCGATTTGAGTATACGGCTCGTCGAGCGCTTCCATTCCACCGAACCGCTGCACGTCCTCGGTGTGCTCCTCGACGAGCGCGTCGATCACGTCATCGACCGTTACCACGCCTAAAATGCGATGATTCTCGTCGACCACTGGAAGCACGACGAGGTCGTAGTTCGACGTCAGACGCGCGACTTCCTCGCGATCCATCTGCGGTGCTACCGTGACCACCTCCTCCCATGCAACCTCTCTGATCAGTGCGCCTTCCGGAGCCGCGAGAAGCTCGGTCAGCGACATGACGCCTTTTACCACTCCGTCGTCGTCGATCGCGTAAATCGCATGCATCGCCTCACGCCTGCCCGCGCGCGCAATCCGCCGCACTCCCGCGAGCGCGTCCTCTACGCGGCTCGTCTCCGAGACTGATACATACTCGGTGGTCATGAGACCGCCGGCGGTATCCGCCTCGTAGGCGAGAAGGCGCTCTGTCTCCTCCCGCTCCTGCTCCGGAATCTTCGCGAGAATTTCATCGGCGCGCTCTTCCTCGAGCTCCTCGAGAACGTCGGCACGATCGTCCGGCGTCATCTGAGTCACGAGGTCCGCCGCCTGGCGCGTCGGCAGACGCTCGAGAACCTCGCTTCTCAGCTCTTCGTCGAGGTACTCGAGGATGTCGGCCGCTCGTTCCGGCGCCAGGGCACGGAGCAGATCGGCAACACGCTCCCGCGGGAGAGCCTCGGCTATGTCGGCGAGGTCGGCGGGGTGGATCTCTTCTGTTTCAGCAGCGACGCTGGATGGATCCTCATCCAGCAGGTCGAGTATGTCGGGGGCCAGCAGGTCGGCCACTCCCCTTATCTTGTATTCGCCTGTCGGCGTATGCAGGGGAGTGTGCCGCTCCTTCATCACACCACCGGCAGCACTCGCCGATCGTCGCGGAACTCCGCGACCTCATATCCGGCGATGGAGATAGCCTCGCGCAGCGCATCCTGGCTGACCGTCCCATCGTGCTCGATGACGGCCTGCCCTATAGAAACGTCAGCGCGCGCTACGCCGGGCACTCCGCCGAGGGCAGTGAACACTGCCTTCACGCAATGGGTGCAGCTCATGCCGGTGATCTTCGCCGTCGTTACCATTCGGCAATTATAGTAGCGAGGCGGAGTTTGCACACCTTCCGCAGGCCCGGTGACGGACACTTTTTCTAATGGGCTTGCGTACAGTTGAATGAGCAGCACGAGGTGAGGTGATGATCGATCCCGGAGACACGCGCAGCGGAGATTCATCGAACGATCCGGCACCATTGACCGGTGTCACGCCAGCCATGCGGCAGCTTGAGTCCATGAACGCAAACCCGGTTGACCTGCCGCCGACCTTCGAGCCGATCGTTGATCCGGAACCTTACGTCACGGAGCGGGTGTTCTCGCGAAAGGTTCTGGTGGGATGGGCCGCTGCTACACTGCTTGTCTGGTTCATGATCTCCTTCGTTGGTCCGATCGTCGTCGAATCGGCGAAAGAAGCGATCATTAGCAGCATGCAGGAGGCAGCGACCAATACCGCGGCGCCTCCGCCGGCCCTTCCCGCGACCCCCGCCCCCGTCGCCGCGCCAGCGGTTCCATCCGCCGAGCCGTTGCCGCCAGCCGAGAAAGTGGACGCGAAGAAGAAGTGATCCTAGTTGAAGACGGTTTTTTTCGGAGGTACCGGCGGGTTCTTCGCCCGTGATACGAGCACCTTCTCGAGCGCGGGAACGAAGATGTCGTACGAGGAGCCAGGGTGCCAAAGCACCCAGCTCTCGTACCCGGCATCATATACTGCTTTCTTCTGCGCCTCGATTTCAGCCGGACCGTATTTCGGAGGGCCGAGGGTGAAAGCCTGAAGCCATGGCCGCACGCGCTGCCCCTTGAGGCCCAGTGCCTCGGTACGTACTCGAGCCCGTGATATCGCAGTGTGAATGACCTCGTAGGGCTCAGCGTTGGGATGGGGAATGCCGAACGACCCGCGCGGATAGTGTGACGGATAGACCATCGGAAGCACGACATCCACCGACTGGATCATCGGCTCCCACTTCTGTCCCACTTCCAGTGCGCCACCCACCGTTGTTGTCAGGCCGAAAATATCCGCTGTCGTCCGGACGCCGAGCTTGTCCATTCTCGTTTTCGCGGCCTTGAGAAATTCCGCCAATGCCTCGGTTTTGCCGCGGCCCTTCGACTCCGGGAACACCTGTGCGGGAAGGCTCTTGTACGGCTCGGGGAAGCGGATGTAATCGAATTGGATCTCACCGAATCCGAGCTTCACCATCTCCTCTGCAATACGGAAGTTGTACTCCCATATCTCGTTCGCGTACGGATTCACCCAGGTGAGACCCTTGTGGTCCCGCCAGGGGGAGCCGTCGGCCCTGCGGATGACGTGATCGGGATTCATTCGCGCAGTCACCGAATCCTTGAAGACGACGATTCGCGCAATCGGGAGCAGGCCGTGATTGTTGATCGAGTCCACGAGCGCCTTCATGTTCGCGACCTTTGTCTGAGTGCCCGCATTTTTCTGGAGCACCGGGTCGGATGAGTTGAAGTTCAGGCCGAACTCGTCCTTCACGTCGATGACGAAAGCGTTGATCTCGGTAGAATCTGCGATCTGAAGGAGCTTCCGCATTTTCTTCGTGCTCTGGGCCGCAAAGCGGTTCACGTACAAGCCACGAATGGGAATCGACGGATCGGTCCTCAGCTTCTGTACATCCGCCGGCAGGCCGGCGCCGGCGTTTGTTACCGCGTCGGGAGCCTTCGTGCCACTGGGCCCGCCCCCCACCACAGATCCGGCAACCGAATCGGCTCCGAGCGCGACTTTTCCGGCGGCGGCGTCACGGCTTCCGACGCACGCGGTCGTTACAAGCGAAAGGACAAGAATTGAACGCATTCTGATGACTGAAGTCGAAGAGGTTTGGCTGCGCATGATGCACTATATTTGCCAGCAATGCGATACCCCGTTTTACTCTTTGTTCTCCCGGTCCTTGGCTGCTCCCTGCCGGCTCCCAATCCGCCGGCGGCGGAATTTCTCGTTGCCGACGCCAGCTCGACGTACTGGGTGCGCAGCGGCCCGCGGGGAATCAACGCACGCACGTCTCCCTTGATCCTGACGAGCGCCGACAACCGCTTTTATGAAGTCTACGTCGGCGAGGTCACGCGCTCGTACGAAGACGCGTTCTTTGCACGGGAGCCGATCTTCAGCCGTGACCTCTTGACCGGGCAGCGAAAGCTCCTTTTCGAGGAGACACGTGTAACGGCGTGGGAGAAATCGTACCTCACGAGCCATCCCGACGCACGGCTCCTCGATCCCGACGATGAAGGCAGCGATGACGTGAGTGTCGCCGCAACCGGGGAGACGGACATTCTGGCGGTCGCAGGCCCGTACATCCTGTACGATCGGCACATAACGCTGGAGCGTGAAGCATTTCAGCAGTCCGATTCATCTCGCGGCGCGATCGACATCCGCTCGGGGGACTCCGTTCCGCTGAACGCCCTCGTGCGAGATGCAACGATGCTCGGCGCAGGCGGAGTACGACGTGGCAACGAGGTACGGTGGAGGCACGGCGGCTACGACGTCGTCGCGCGGTGGGACGCAAAGCGCGCCGAGACCGAGGTGATCCTGCGCGATCTGCGGAAGCACGAGTGGGTGCTTGGTGTGGTGAACACCCGGCTGCCGCGTCTCTTCTGGCTCGATACTCCGAAGGTGGACACAAAGCTCCGCTTGGCATTGACCACTGCATTCGAGAAGGCGCGGGCAGAAGATTTCGGTACCCAGCTGGTAAAGCGGCAGGGCTCCCAGGTATTGGCGCACAGGCGCCGTCCGCCAGCCTCGCGTCTGTAGTGACCGCGACGGCCACCGCGCGGACTGTGCGGGAGACACAGCACGAGACTTCACAGCTGATGATGCCCCAGCACTCGAACAATCTCGATCATGTGTTCGGCGGCGTCATTCTTTCGATGATGGACACTGCGGCTGCAGTCTCGGCCATCCGTCATGCGCGTACAAGCTGCGTGACTGTGTCGGTTGATCGCGTGGACTTTCGCGAGCCGATCTTTCTTGGCGATCTCGTGATCATGAAGTGCAGCGTGAACTTCGTCGGGCGAAGCTCGATGGAGGTTGGAGTGCGGGTGGAGGCGGAGAATCTGCAAACGGGAGCGCGGCGTCATACGAACTCCTGCTATCTGACGTTCGTCGCTGTGGACAGGAGCGGGCGGCCGGTTGAGGTTCCGCAGCTCGTCCCCGAGACGGAGGACGAGCTCCGGCGGCATGAGGCCGCAAAGGCCCGGCGCCGCCGCCGGCTCGAGGAAAGAACAGCGGAGCGAGCCACGGCCTCATAGACTTGACCGCGGTATGCCACCTGCGCAGAGTTCGCGCATGCGTGAACGCTTTACCGTCGAGGATGCGAACAGGACCCTGCCGCTTGTCCGTCGGATTGTCGGAGACGTGGTGCGTGACTACTGGAGATGGCAGGAAAAAATCCGCGAATTCGAGGAGGTAGCGGCGAATCGCAAGCCTGGAGATCTGAACACGGACGCGGACAGGCTCGAGAGCGAGGCGCAGCAGCTCGCGGCCGACATAGAGGGATACATGTCGGAGATACGAGAGCTTGGAGTCGAGATGAAGGGACTCGACACTGGGCTGGTCGATTTTCCGGGGCAGATCGATGGCCGGCGTGTGCTTCTGTGCTGGCAGCTCGGTGAGGAGACTGTGCAGTACTGGCATGAGGAGAATGCGGGATTCGTCGGCCGACGGCCGCTTCCCTCGAAAAAAGGAATCTGAATGACGAAGCAGATGCGACTGTTCAATGGCCCCGACGGGACGAGGTGGGGGGTCGAGGTAAAAATGCCCACCGCCAGCAACGCGATGGTGGTATTCCATCATCCCGGGGGCATGACGTCGGGAAATGACAGGTACTCGTGGCACCAGTGGCATGGACCGGAGGCGCGGAGCGTTACGTCGAGAATCAAGAGCGACGCGGTGATGAACAGCCTGAGCGACGACGTCCTCGCACTGCTGTTTCGGCGATCGATGCCGATCACGGCCGGCGCACATCCGCTCTCCCGCAACACCTGAGCGCGGAACTCAGAGAGCGATGGCGAGTGTCAGACTGCTGGCGATGGTCGTGGTCGCAGCCGTTATGGCAAGGGGGAGCGATGCACAGCAGCCCGCCGCCCGTACTCTGCGCCCGGCCGTTCTCGCGGGCGTCGTTCTCGACAGCATTCGCGGCGGTTACCTGCGTGGAGCCAGCGTATTCATCTCCGGCACCGGGCTCTCGGCCACAACGGATTCGCTCGGACGGTTCCGGATCGACGGAATACCAGCCGGCGCCCGGGTCATGGAGGTGCAGCACCCACTGCTGGACTCTCTCGCCATCGCGCTGACCACGACACGCAGGATTTTCAATGACGGAGATTCGTCTTTTGTAATGTTGAGTGTACCGTCTCCGCGGACGTATGCTGCGTCGACCTGTACGCCGGGGGATGCCGCGAAAGGGCCTTCCCTGATTGTCGGGACGGTCACCGATGCGGCTACCGGCAGACCATCGGCTGGTGCGTCAGTGAGCGTCAGCTGGACCGATTATGAGGTGGGGCGAAAGTCGATCCTTTCGCTTCCGCAGCATCATTCAACACAGGTGTCGGCCGAGGGCAATTTTCGGATCTGCGGGCTTCCGGAAGACCTGACTGCTGCTGCGGTCGTCGCATCGCGGGCAAGTGACAGTACCGCTGCGGTCGAGGTGAACCTTGTCGGGATCGTTGCAACAGTCGCGCTCAAGCTCCCCGCCCCGCGCGCAGCGTCTGTGTCGGGTACAGCACCCGCTCCTGACACGGTCGCGCCATCGCCAACCCAGGGGACGTCATTCATTTCCGGCCGTGTTTTTACGGCGGACGGAGCAGCTGCGGGGAATGCCCGGGTGGCAGTCGAAGACGATGACGCGGTCGTCAACACGAAATCCGACGGGACTTTTACGCTTTCCGGCGTCCGTCCGGGAACACGGCGACTCACTGTCCGGAAGATCGGCTTTGAGCCTTTCGACAAGGCCGTCGAAATTTCCGCCGATGGCACGACGGACGTGCGGCTTGTGCTTGGAAAATCTGTTGCTGTGCTTAAGAACGTTGTGGTGCGTGCGGTGCGGGACTTCGGGCTGCAGCGGGTTGGATTTACTGAGCGTAAGAGCAAGCGGTCGGGATACTTCATCGACCCGAATATGGTCGACCTCAGGAACGGACCGCCTGTTGGGCAGCTCGTGAGGACCCTGCCAATATCCCGGCGCCCGGGCTGCATGAGGTACTTCATCGACGGGCACCTCCAGGCGGCCGGGAGCGATCCTGACGAGTATCTCTCGGGCAGTGAGGTTGGAGCGGTGGAGGTTTACTCGAGCGGCTTTGTGCCGGCGGAGTTCGTCAGCTTCACGGCCACCGGACGGCCTTGCACAACAGTTGTAATCTGGACCAAATGGAAACTTTCTCGACGATGAGGATTGCGGATTACGGACCCACGTCGTTCAACCTCCCGTGGTTTGCGAATTCTCGTCGCCGGGGGGCTTCCTGGAGTGCAGGTGATAGGGGTTCTCGCGCAGTATCCTGTTCTGTACCACCCGGGGATGGGCCTCGTATGCGCCATGAACCATGATCGCTCCCGACAGCCGGCGCACGTCGTACATGCACACCACAAGGCATGGAAAGAGCCGAGCTGCGTGAGTTACCTGCGACTCGAATCTCAGGATCTCCTCGTCGTTCGGCCATCCTTCCTGTCCCCAGCCGAGATTGCCAAGAAGCCGGATGAGCCCCGCCCCGTTTGCGACGGAATCCCGGAACGACTGAGCTATTCCCGCGAGCATGGCTGTCGCGTCCTCGGTGCCTCGCATGATCGTGAGGCGACCCGTGGTCAGGAGTGCATCGATGTCCACGCCGGAATCCCGTAGCGTGGACAACACCTGCTCATTGGCATCGCGGTGCCCGAAGATCACCACATGATCGCCAGCGTCGAGTCCGCATCGGAGAAACCCAACCCCCTCGGCAAACTCGCTCGGGGTCTCCCAGAGATATGCGATGTGATCGCCGGCGGAAACCTGCTCATCGCCGATACCGAGCTTGATCTGAAGACTGGGTAGTGCCATCAGGTTCGCGGGAGGTAGTGGGTTCTGTGGGGCGCAACTCGGCCGCAGCCGAACGCAAGATGGATAAGGCTGTTTTTTGGGCGGTGGTCTGACAGCCTTCAGTCAGCATAAGCTAACGGACGCACACATTCACCCGCAAATCGGCCGATCACACTGTTCCGTAGTTGTTCGTAATCCTCAATGAATCCTCAATCGTCGATTGCTGTTAGTCCTGGATCCGCAGAGGTCCGTAATCCTCAGTCCTCTCTACCGAGGACTACTGAGGACTACGGAGGACTATCGAGGACTATCGAGGACTACGTCTACCATGCGATACCGTAATCCTCGCCATGGTTGGATGATCCTCCCCACATGCTTCCATGCTTTCGATCGAAGAAAATCGCATTGATCGGCCCTGAGGTACGCTCCTCGAACTCCAGCGTGTAGCCCATCCTCTTCAGCTCGGCGCGGACACTGTCGGAAGTAGATGATGCGACCAGCATTGAGGATTGCGAACAAACACGGAACGGCGTGACGGTCCTCGGTAGCCTCGGTACTCCTCAATCCGCCATGAATTCTCGATCGTCGGTGCCGTTCCTCCAAGTGTGTTGCGACTATTCGCTCTTTGTCGAGGCGTCTATGCGATCCGCCAGTTACCGCGAATTACCGACCAGGTACAACGGGGAATCGCTCGGGACTCGTCATGATCCTTCGGTCGCTCACGGTCCGGTCATCGGCGACAATACTCAGCTGACTCTCGCCTTTGTGCAGATGCAGTCCTATCGTTCCATGACGGATGCGCCGTACGTTGGTTGTGCCTCCTTCAGCCAGCGACGAGCGCGTCTATGCTTGTGGGGCGAAGTCGGCACGCCGCCGCGTGGGTGTCCAGCTGCTTGATACCGACGGATAGAAAATACGACTGCGATCCGCTCCGGTTCTCCCGGGTTGCTTAGCAACTTCCGGGCGCTCCAAGCCTTCGCGCATCACGTACGTCGGGCTTGGTTCCGTGCTATATATCGGCGGAGTCAGCGTCGGCTCACGGGCTTCGCATTTCAAACGCTCTCGACCGATTCCCATTACTGGCACCTCGGAATTCTCATCCATGCTTCACGTGACTCGCTAACGCAACGTTCGACCTTCGGAGGAGCCGTACATGGGCGAGTCGCACGTACGGATCCTGTGAGGGCGAAGCCGAATGGACTAGCTTAGCTACTCGACCACACCCGAAAGAGCCGGGTCAAGAAGTGGAGCGGTTCCGACTCGGTCGTACGATCTCAGTACGTGAACGCGGTAATTGTCTGTATAAAGCTACTATCAAACGTAATTCCAGTCATATAGGGGACCGGCTTATAAAGGGGATCGATCACCAAATATCGGATGCCTGCCTTGACAGCATGAACTTGGCGGCTTGGATCAGAGATTCCGATTGCAGCACTATACGCATCTGCTGCGCGCCTGCACGTAGTCGTGTCGGTGACGATAGCAATTTGCGAGGAAGCTACCCGCGCGACGCCGTAAACGGACAAGACAGTATCGCTAAAGAAGTCCGTCGCTGACGACGTTTCGACTAGCGTCACCAAGTGGTCTTTAAGATCGATAACGAGGCTGTCAGATGAGTCGAGACATCCAGCGTCTGGCAATGCTTCTGCCCGCGCAGCGTTCGCACTCGAAGCACCCCAGGCTGCAAACGTCGCAATGGAAAAGGCAACGCAGAGAAACGACAGCAGATGCTTTGTTGAGTTCATTGAAAGTCTCCTCGTAACAAACGGACGATTAACGGGGGTAATAGGGCACTTGCGTAAGTGTCGGGCGGGCCCATTTGCACCGGCCCTTGTTCCACCTCCATCGATTCTCCTTCTTAGTCGCCTCGAACTGTCTTTGTCCCGGCTTGAGACGGTATACCCATTCCTTGTCCATGACATACCAAGGCACGGGTCGCCAGCTCGTATTTGAGAGGCTGTCTTGGTAGTACTTGTTCAACTCTCTCATGTTGTTAAAGTCGTCCCTACTGAGCCCGGCCTACAGTCTCGCGGGCGGCGCGTTCGGGTCGGTATCGGGGCACGTCACCACATCACCTACCTTAAAAGGATGCGTGTGAACAAAGGCGCGGATTTTTCCGAATCCACTGCCAGGATTGAGTATGTCGCGTGTAAATTTGGACGTACATTGATTCGACAATATCGTCGGAATGCGAATCATGTCCAACTGACCGGGCAGCGGCTCCGATTCGATGATCGCGACGACCTGTTCCTTCCGATCGCTGACAGCATCATTCGGGCGTGTCGAGTCCATCGCATCCAACATCGCTTTCCGCGAAGCCAAGAAGTCCAATAATGAGTCGCCTACAAAGCAGTTGACCGCAACTGAATCCTCGTGCTCGACACCGTTTACCCTCTCTTTC
>DATAIM010000447.1:0-9282 GCA_036262655.1 Gemmatimonadaceae bacterium
GCGGGGCGAAAGCGGCTCGTGCGGTCCGCACGAAAGATCGCCTTCTTCGAGACCGAGTCTCGTGAGCATCGCCTCGACGATTGCAACGTGCTCGGGCTCGCCCCCGTGCGAGGCGCACGCCAGCGCGAGCTCCTCATCTCCCCAGCCGTTCTCGTCGAAGCCGCCGGATTCGAGAAGGGGCATCACCTGGAACGGCTTTGCGCACGAACGCCAGTAGGTTACGAGCTCAGGGTCGCCGGCTGCGCCGAGGAGCCTGTCGCATGCATCGACCACCGCCGCGTGAACGCGGTGATACGATTCAACCGTGCTTCCTCTCGTGACGATGACATCCAGCTCATGCGCGACCATTGAATCAAACATAAGTAGCGCGATGAGGATTGTGCATTGGCGGCGCCGTCGGCTCGAACACGCAGGACACCCCGGAATCGATTCACGAGCAACGACAGCGTGCCAGCCCTCGTCGGCCGATCAGCCGCTACAACACGCGACTGGAACCGCTAGAAGACGCGAATCAGGCCGCGGGTGTAGCGCTTGGGGTCGTTCCGCACATCGGCAAGTACGGTATTGAGCGATCCAACGGCTCTCAGGATCTCGGTGTACATCTGGTCGTCCGTGAAAAGCTTCTTCACCGTGCCGTTTCCACTGGACATGGTCGCGACGAGGGAATCGACGCCCGCAACTGCAGACACAAGTCGGTTATAAAGGCTGTCGTCGCGAAGGAGCTTCCCCATCGTTCCATTGCTCGACGCCAGCGTACCGCCCAGCTGCGCCACGATGGTATCAGCGGAGGAGAGGACGCGGTTGAGATTGTTGTACAGTCCTGGATCATTGAGGAGTTGCCCAACTGTTCCCCGCGGATTCTGAAGTCTCACCATCAGCGCGTTGCCGTTGGCGATCGTCGCGTTCAAGTTGTCGTAGAGCTGGCGATTCGTGAGCAGCTGGCCCGCCGTTCCCTTCCCGGAAGTGACGTCGTTCGCGACCTGCTGGAGAGAGCCGGTGAGCGCGAGCACCTGATCCACCGCGCCGGACGCCTGAACGAGAACGGCGTCGAGATCGAGAGCCTCGCCGAGAGAAAGAGTGTCCCCCTGACGGAGCGCAGGATACCGCGGGGTGCCGGGAGCGATGTCAAATACCTTGTCGCCCAGAAGTCCCTGCGTTTTCAGCTTTGCCTGCGAGTCTTTCCGGACCTGATCCTTGACCGACTCATCGATCGCGATTGTGACCTTGAGGTTTCGCATCGTGTCCGCGTCGACCGGAAGAAAGTCGATCTGTTTGACCGTCCCGGCGAGCTGGCCGGCGACGGTCACCTGCCCGCCGACACGCAGCCCTGCAGTGTTCGGGACGAACGTCACCAGCTCATACCGCTTGCTGAACAGGTGCGCCGACTGCCCGAGCTTGAGGATCGCGACGCCGATGATGAAAATGGCCACTGCCATCACCGCGCCGACCTTCAGCTGATCCCACGTTATGACGGCTGATCGCTTCATCGTACCTGACCGGTGAATTTCACTTCAGAATCCGCCGAGGAAATCACGTAAATATTTGTCGTTGCTGCCAGCCATCTCTTCTGGTGTACCGAAAAAAGATATCTTGCGGTCGTGCAGCACCGCGATCTTCGTCGCCATCCGGAATGCAGACCTAATATCGTGTGTGACGACGATGCTCGTCACTCCCAGCTCGCGCTGGAGCTTGATGATAAGGTGCGTGATCGTTCCTGTAGTGAGCGGGTCGAGCCCCGACGTCGGCTCGTCGTAGAGCATGATCTTCGGGTTGTTGGCCATGCCGCGCGCTATACCGACGCGCTTGCGCATACCCCCGCTCAAGTCTGAAGGCAGCATATCCATCACGCGATCCGGGTCCAGGTCGACGAACGAAAGCTTTTCTCTCACGCGTTGCTCTATCTCGGGTTCGCCGAGCGTAGTGTGCTCGCGCAGCGGATAGGCGACGTTCTCGTACACCGTCAGTGAATCAAAAAGCGCTGCGCCCTGGAAAACCATTCCCATCGTCTGGCGAACCTTGAGGGCGTCGGCGAAGCTCAGGCTCGTGATCTCGTCGCCATCGATGTAGACCTTGCCGCGGTCCGGAACGAGCAGTCGCAGCAGAAGCTTGAGAATTGTGGACTTACCGGTGCCCGATTCTCCCGCCACGACGATTGTTTCACCTGCGAGCGCCTCGAACGAGACGTCGTTCAGAATGGGTACCTCGAACGCAAGGTAGACATGCTCCAGCTGAATGACCTTGTTGGTGGCGGCCGCTCGCCACTCGCGGGTCGGCATTGCGCCTGGGACCTTGTCACTCTGGATCTCGCTGCGTATCGCGGCACGCACACGCTCTTCGTCGCTGGCCCGCCTGATTGGGACGCCCGGACGATCGCCCGCTTTCGCGGCATCTTCCGATGGAGCGCGACGATCTTCACCAGTGCCGCGGCGGTCCTCTCCCTTGTCCGTCATGTCGGCAGGAAAGCGAGAAGAACCTGCGTAATGAAGTAGTCCACCACGAGAATGAGAATGCTCGATGTCACGACAGTACGAGTGGTCGAGAGCCCGACGCCTTCAGTGCCGCCCGTAGTCTTGAGTCCAAAGTTGCATGCGACGAGCGAGATGATTCCACCGAAAACGAATGGCTTTACAAGTCCGTGCACGAAATCGTTTGGCAGGTACTTGAAGATGAAGCCGCCACCCGCGATCTGCTCCCAAACCGTGCGCCAGTAAAGCGATGTCGGAATTCCGACATATGCCGTCGCGATGACGTTGCCACCGAGAATACCGGCGAAATCGTTGATGACGACGAGCGTCGGCAGCATTACGAGCGAAGCCAGCACTCGCGGAGTGACGAGCTTTCTGATCGGGTCTGTACCGAGCGTGTTGAGAGCGTCGATCTGCTCAGTCACTCTCATGGAGCCCAGCTGTGCCGCAATGCCGGAGCCGACGCGCCCTGCAACCATGAGACCCGCCAGCACGGGGCCCAGCTCCCTGATCATCGATGCTGCAACCAGCCGTCCGATGTACATCGTCGCGCCAAACGTCTTCAGCTGAACGGAAGACTGCAGCGCCATCACCATGCCGGTGAAAAAGCCGGTAAGGAGGACGATCGGCAGTGACTGAACACCGATCCATTCCATCTGTTGCACGAGATCGCCGGCGTAAAACGGGCGGGAAAACGCGAACCCGATCGCCTTGCCACCGAGTACGAAGAATTCCTGCAACGACTGAATTTTTCGCTTCGCCGCGTCGTTGAAGCGCTCGAGCAAATGAAGGTCTCTTGGTTTAGATCGTCTGCCGCTCGGGGCGGCTGGCGGCCACCCTCCCTCTTGTTGCGTGAAACCAAATGTACGCGCTTGCCGCCTGCTACGCCCGTTTGCCCGGCAAACTCCGCGACCTTACCTTGCTCCCCGATGATCGAGCGTATCTCGCGGGACCGGCTGGTGGCGCTGTTGAACCAGGCGCAAGGCCGCCGCGTTGCGGTGGTTGGCGACGCAATGCTCGACGTATACCTGCGCGGAGAAGTGGATCGGATCTCGCCGGAAGCTCCCGTACCGGTCGTCCGCGTGACGGAGCGAAAGCTTGCTCTGGGCGGAGCTGCCAACGTCGCAAACAACATCGTCACGATCGGCGCGCGCTGCGAGCTTGTCTCAGCCGTGGGTGACGACCTCGCCGGCGCGACACTTCGGGAAATGCTGAGACAGGTACAGACCGAAACGCGGGCGCTCGTATCGGTAGATAGAACGACGACGACGAAGACACGGGTCGTTGCACGTGCCCAGCAGATGGTGCGCTTCGACGAGGAAGACGCCACGGACCTTGCGGGCGACGAGATCTCGCGACTGCTCGCCGTTATGGAAAACGCGATAGCTGACGCGGACGCGCTTGTTCTGGAGGATTACAACAAGGGGGTGCTCATTCCCGAAGTCATTGCCCGCTCGATCGAATGGGCAACGGGTCGCAGGATCCCGATAGTAGTCGACCCGAAGTATCGGAACTTTTTTGCTTACCGCGGAGCGACGATCTTCAAGCCCAACCGTCGGGAGCTCGAATCCGCGCTTGGCGCGGCGGTAGACCTGGATCATCCGGAGGCACTTCCCGCGACCTTCGCCCGGCTCGGCGTGGAACATCTCCTGCTTACACTTGGAGATCGGGGGATGGCGTTGATCTCCGCTGACGGCGAAGTGGGCCGCATTCCGACTACGGCGCGCGAAGTGTATGACGTAGTTGGTGCGGGTGACACTGTCACAGCATATCTGGCAACGATACTCGCAGCAGGAGGAACTCCGGCGGAGGCCGCAGTGGTTGCGAACTTCGCTGCGGGGGTCGAGGTGGGAAAACTTGGTGCGGCAACTGTGAGAACCGACGAGGTTCTCGAGGCGTATGATGACTTCAATGGGTCGCATGACGCGGGCTGAAGCGCTCGAGTGAACGAATCACAGCAATACAAATGCGGGCGATCGGAGAATTCTTGCTTCCAATGAAAAGGGCCGCCGCGGTGGCGGCCGTGTTGTTTGTAGCAGCAGTGACATCGGTCGAAGCCGTTCGCGCTCAGGTGCCGCGGGACTCCGCCCGGAGTACGCCGGATAGTGCCGCGCGTGATACCGCACCATCGCGAACGGGGATCGCGCTTCGATCAGACAGCATTCAAGTCATCGATCCCGACGCCGCCGCGGCGCATTGCGGAATTGCGGCGGGCGAGCTGCGGCTGCGCCGCGCAGGAGTCGCAGCAGCTTTCGTCGCGGGCAACGCTGCCCTTTTCAGTTACTTCAAGCGGGCCTGGTGGTCAGGCGAGCGCGCGGAAACCTTTTTCTTTCAGTCCGACTGGGATCAGAGCTTCCGCGACCAGGACAAATTCGGTCACGCAATTGGAGGCTACCATCTCGCGCGGTTCGGCGCGGCATTTCTCCGCAGTGGCTGCATGTCGAAAACGAGGGCCGTCATGTGGAGCGCCGCGTACGCGGCGGCCTTCCAGCTCCAGATCGAGATCTGGGATGGGTTGTACAAGAAATACGGATTTTCATATCCGGACCTTCTTGCGAACACGACTGGAACAGCTCTCGCCGTTCTCCATGAAACCGTTCCCGCAACACGTGCCATCCGCCCCACCATCTCTTATGCGAGGTCGGCTGCAATGAGAAACGCTGACAATATTCCGGGCGAGCTGAGGCCATCACTCGACTATTCAGGGCAGACATACTGGCTCTCAGCCGACATCGATGCGCTTCTCCCACGGCAGGCCAAACCATACTGGCCTGCGTTCCTCCGCCTGTCGGCGGGCCATTCGATAACTGACTGGGTCGATCCAGCGACCGGTGCCAGCATGAGGGCGCGGAGGAAACTTCTGCTTTCGATAGACTTCGACGCCGAAAAGCTCCCCGGAGAAAATCGCCTGTGGAAGACTTTCAAGCGGCAGCTCGGCTACATCCACCTTCCCTCTCCCGCACTCGAGATCACTCCCGACCTGAAGGTCATCGGGTGGTACAAGTGAGAAGGCTCAGCACCATCGCAGCAATCGCCCTGGCTGTGCCGTTCATCGCCCACGCCCAGGCCTCTCCTTATCTGCCGGTGGACGACATCGGCTACACGTATGTCGACGCGCTGATGTCACGCGGGTTGCTGACGACCCTGTCGGCAATCGAGCGGCCATACTCCGTCGCAAGGATTCGCGCGGCGATCGACAGCGCGAAGCTGAAGGAAAAAGGCCATGTCATTGGCAGCTATCTCGAGGCGCTGTCGGAGGCGATGAGCCGCTATGAGCTGCGTAACACATCTATTACCGAGGAAGAAGCTGCTCCGTTTCGCGCCCGAGCCACGTTCGATTTTTATGTCACCGGCCAAACATCGGACCGGCGGGAATTGATGTTAGGGGACTGGAAGAACACGGTCGCTCCGGGGATCGGCGGATACTTCGTGATGGGCGGCGGGCCGCTTGCCGTGTCGGTTCGTGCGCTGCTCGACAATCGCCTCAATCACGACCCCGAATTCGAAGGGCGCAAAGACAGAAGAATTGCCGGGCGAACGGAGGACGGGTATGTCAGTGGTCAGTGGAAGTACGGGGAGATCGCGCTCGGACGGGTTGCAAGAAACTGGGGCCCTATTGGCTTCTCCGGGCTTCAGCTCGGCAACGAAGCTTATACCTACGATCATCTGTACGGCCGAATCGGCACCGACCGCGTGCACGTCTCGGCCCTGACGGCGCGGCTGGAAAATCGCGTGCTGTCGCCGGGGGTCGAATCTTCTCGATACCTGTCGACCCACCGCCTGGGCATCAACCGCGGACGGTTCGAACTCGGGCTGAGCGAATCATTCATCTATACCGGCGTCGGCCGCGGTCTCGAGCTCTCGCTGCTCAATCCGTTGAACGTTTACGGGTTGAGCTGGCGCAACGAGAAGACAGATGGCAACCTGAGCTTCGGTTCTGATTTCGCCTGGCGGACGCGTTCGTTCGGAACTTTCAGCGGACAGGTGCTGCTCGATGATGTTCAGATCGATCAATGTGACACGGTGTGCAACGAGCCAACGTCGTACGCCTTCACCCTGACGGCCGAGGGATTGCCGATCAAGGGTGATCAACGCTGGTTCGCGTCATACACCAGGGTATCCAATCTCGCTTATCGCACTCCGAATGTATCGGAGGGATACTCGATCTATCTCGCAGGGCTCGGCCGCGACTACAGCGATTACGACGAGGTACGCATTGGCGCGGACATCGCGCTACTGCCGCGCGTGCCCCTGAGATTGTACGCTGCACACCGACGTCAGGGGGAGGGGGATTTCCGGAAGATCTACCCCGAAAAATCACAGTACGCTGTGACTCCGGTGTTTCTCGCGGGCACGGTGTGGACGGCCAACCGCGTTGGAGTAAGCGGAGCGGCCATGGTCGGGCGGGATTTCAGAATTCAGGGTGACATTGGATTGAATCACAACACGAACCGGATGAATGTTCGCGGGTATGATGCGACGGAGCTCGAGGGTCGTGTGAGAGCGACATGGGTCCCGAGGTGGCGCATCCGGTTCGACTAGGTCGCGTTTTGCGGATCGCGCATTCCTGGTGCGTTGCGGTGTTGCTACATTCCGGTCACCGGGCCCTTAGCTCAGTCGGTTAGAGCAGTGGACTCATAATCCAACGGTCGCAGGTTCGAGTCCTGCAGGGCCCATTCTGTGCCTTTCAAGCTTTCGACACTATGCTTCATGAATTACGTTTTGAGGCGGTACACCCTGCAGCTGTCTGTTCGCACAAAGTACTTTATGAGCTTAAGTTGCTGGAATAGCGCCGGGTCGCGTAGCTCAGCTGGTTAGAGCGCTGCTTTCACACAGCAGAGGTCCGGGGTTCGAGTCCCTGCGCGACCATACACCTCTGCCCCCGCCCCATGCGCGGGCAACACACTTCGAAATCCCACTAACTCGATGATCCCAAACAAACTGCGGTCGCTTGGCTTCGCCGCATTTCTCATCATCGTGCCCGCCCTCGGGTCCGCGCAGTCATCGTCGCAGGCGGCCCAGATGCTTCAGGCCAACCCGGGGCTCCTTCGCGAGCTCCGTTCCCGGATTCTCTCCAGCGGGCTCACGCCAGACCAGGTCCGCGCCCGCCTCCGCGCGGAAGGATACCCGGAGGACCTCCTGGACGCTTACCTCTCCGGGGGCTCCGAATCAGGTGTCGAGCGCACCGGCACCACCGGTGCAGTTCCTTCCGACGACGTCTTTGGCGCCATCAGCGCCCTCGGCATAGTAGACACCGTCGATGCTACGACCCTGCGATGCAGCGTGGAAGCACTCGTCGACGACACAACGCTTACCGCCTCTGATACCGTTCGGGTTGGGCGAGAAGTGGCGCTCGCTAATAAGCGCCGGCTCGCCGACCTCTGCCGGACGCGCACGCGGAGGCTCTCCGCCGCAGACAGCGCCGCTCTCAGGCTCAAGCAGGACAGCGGATTCATCATTTTTGGGCTTAGCACTTTCCGTGAAAGCACGACGCTTTTCGATCCGAACCTGAATGGCCCGGTCGACGCGAATTACCGCCTCGGCCCGGGTGACCGCCTTGCGCTGATCCTTACCGGCGATGTTTCGCAGGCCTACACGCTCGACGTGACGCGAGAAGGTTTCATCGTTGTTCCGCAAGCCGGCCAGATCTACGTTGCGAATCTCACGCTCGGCGAGCTCGAGAACGTTCTGTACCAGAGACTTGGCCGCGTCTATTCCGGTGTACGGCGCGGACCTGGTGCGACGACCCGATTTTCGGTCAGCCCCGTCCGGCTCCGAAGCAACCAGGTCTTCGTGCTCGGAGATGTCCTGAGCCCGGGTAGTTATCGGATCTCGAGCGCCGGAACCGCATTGAGCGCTCTCTATGCTTCCCGCGGCCCGACGGATAACGGCAGCCTGCGCAACATTCAGATCAAGCGTGGCGGCAGAACCATCGACCAGCTGGACGTTTACGACTACCTCATCAATGGCGACGCAAGTCACGATGTCCGGCTGCTGAACGGCGACGTCATTTTCGTCCCCGTAGCTCAGCAACACGTTCGTGTCGTTGGACAGGTCACTCGCCCGGCGACGTATGAGCTCAAGCGGGGCGAAACGCTGTCTGATGCAATCCGGTTCGCGGGCGGATTTACACCGAACGCTTCGCGGCGCCGCGTGCAGATCGAGCGCATTCAGTCTCCGGCTGAGCGCGCGCTCGGTGGACGCGACAGAGTGACAATCGATGTCCAGCCAGTGTCCCTCACCGAGAATGGCCCTGGCGACGTTCCGCTCCTCGCCGGCGACGTGGTTCGCGTCTTTCCCATATCGGAAAGGATTCGTAACCGCGTCACCGTCGAGGGTAACGTCTGGCAGCCTGGAACGATCGGCATGTCGAGTGGAATGACGGTTTCACAGGCACTTCGCGCCGCCGGTGGCGTGAAGCCGGACACCTATCTGGGACAGATTCTGGTGTCGCGGCTCAATCCCGACTCCACACGCGTTCAGCTGCATGCTGCTCTGGCCGACACTACCGGGCGCGTAATTGGCGATTTCCCGCTGAGGGAAGACGATCAGCTTCGGATTTTTTCCGTCACCGAGTTCCGCCCGACCCGTTACGTCGCGATCACTGGTGCCGTTCGCAACAGCGGCCAGGTTCCATTCCGTGACGGGATGACGGTTCGCGATCTTGTTCTCCTTGCGGGAGGCCTGGAGCAGAGCGCCGATCTGCGGGAAGCGGAGATCGCGCGTCTCCCTCTCGACCGCCGCAACGGCACAACTGCAACGACTTTCCGCGCCGCGCTCGACTCGAGCTACATCTTCGAGCGGGGTCCTGATGGGC
>DATAIM010000448.1:0-4144 GCA_036262655.1 Gemmatimonadaceae bacterium
ACTCGTGCAAGAGCAGCTCCGGATCCAGTTGCGCCCCCGGAGCGAGAAAGATCGTTTTGCCAAGAGTGATCGCGACAACAGTCGTCTGGCCGAGAAACCATCCTCCGATCCGCGGGGGCAGGCCCCCGCGACGGTAACGGAGCGTACCGAGCTCGGGCCACCGGCTCGTTAGCTGGGTTGGAAGATCGAATCGCTTCCCTGCAAGGCTCTGCACTATTGCCGCGAGATATCCCATCGTTCTCCGCCTGCCTCCATCGTCAGGTGCTGTCCATCGGTGCGCACCACGATGGTTCCGACACGGTCCGTTCGCATGGTCCGCGCCCCCACACGCCCGAGGGCGGCCAGCACATCCGTGCTGGGATGGCCGTAAAGGTTGTCAGCCCCGACTGAAATTATCGCGAGACGGGGATTGACGGCATTCAGAAAGGCGTCAGTGCTGCTCGTCGAGCTCCCGTGATGACCAACCTTGAGGACGTCCGCGTGCAGCTCTGGCCGGGAGTGATCGAGGAGCCACGCTTCTTCCGCCGCTTCGGCGTCTCCAACAAGAAGAATTCGTGTTGAGCCGTATGTCACGAGAGCGATAGTGCTGGCCTCATTTGGATCGCTGAGCGATGCTGTCCACGAGGAATCGGGGGCCAGAAATTCGACTGTCACGCCGTCGACGTGTGTCACCTCTCCAGCGTGAACACGGCGCCACTCCGTTCCAGATGCGCGTGCCGCTTGGAGCGTGGTCTGGTAGACTCCGCTTGCCTGCGGAAACGCCGAATCCCAGAAGACATGTGGATGGAGAGAACGGATGAGGGATTCCGCTCCGCCAACGTGATCTGCGTGGGCGTGTGAAAGCACGAACGCCTCGACATCCCCGCCCCGCATCCTGATGTAGGGTATGATGGTGGATCGCCCGGCGTCTCCGGTGCTCCAGATTCGCCCGGCGTCGAAGACGATCCAGCGGCCCCGATCGCTCCGCAGCAGAATGGCATCACCCTGGCCGACATCGAGCACGTGCATCTCGACTCCCCCCTTATACGGAAGGGGGAGCGCGGGGGCCCAGGCGATAATACAGAGGCAGCCAGCCGCGGTAACGACCGGACGCCCTGGATATCGCGAGGTGCATGCGACGAGGAGAGCTGTCACTGCGGCACCTCCCGCGATGACCGATGCGATGGACGGTATCACGCTCACCGACGCGCCCGGAACCGCGGCTGACGCAGTAGCGATACCGTCAAAGGCCAGCAGCAATGGGTGTGCAGCATCGGCAAATAATTGTGCCACGGCGGGAACGGGCGCGAGGGCGAGCGCCGCGAAGAGCGTGGGCTGGAGGACCGATATTACGGGGCCAGCTGCAAGGTTTGCGAGCGGTGCGATGAGGCTTATCCGCCCGAAGTACCAGGCGATCAACGGCGCCGTAACGAGGGTCGCGACAACCGATGTCAGAAGTTCCTTGCCGATTTTAAGACTCCAGCCATCTACTCGCGGTGCCAGCATTCGCCTCGCCAGAACCCCGCTCGCGATCAACCCGGCGATGCCCGCAACGCTCAGCTGATAACCGAGATCGAGAATCGTAACCGGGCGCACTAGCGGCACGAACGCGCCGAGCGCGAGACCGGCCCACGGGGATGTGGGACGCTGCGTCGCGCGTGATGCCGCAACAAGAGCGAGCATTGCGGCCGACCGCACTGCTGGAGCGGGAGCGCCAATCACGGCGACATAGAAGACGGTAATCACCACACCCAGTGCCGACGCGAAAGCCCGCGACAGGCGCGCCGCTCGAAGAAGGAGCATTACCGCGCCCGCGACAATAGCGACATGCAGCCCGGAGATCGACAGCATGTGGATCATGCCTGCCCGCGCGTAACGGTCTCGCATCTCCGGCGGAATGCGATGCTGATCCGCAATGAGAAGAGCCCGAGCCATCGGCGCATCACTTCCAAACAGTACGTCGATCGAATGCGACGCCCGTGCACGCGCCTGCATCAGCAGCTCGTGTTCTTGATTCCCGGCGGGTTCCCGTTCCCGGGTGAGCCTCGCCGGTTGGGAGGCGAGTGCCGCGAGCACACCACCAATGAAGATTAACCCGAGGGAACCGTTGACAGTCCGCCGAAGGAGGAAGCCAACACCCGTAAAGCAAAGTGCGAACGGTGCAGCGATCACCGCGAGGCCTTCGAACCCTGCAACGAGCCCGCAGGCGAAGCTCGCGTAAGCGAGGGCGATCAGCGGCATGGAAGAACCATTTGCGCCGCAAGTTGTGCCCACGCTGCCCGAGCAATCTCACTCGGACCCCGCGGGCAGAATCGTTCCAGCGCTCTCTACACAGCCATCGGCAGAGTTGACCTGTCCCGAACGATGGTTCCGGTGAACGTCGAGCCCGTAGTGCCGGTCAGCTCGACGGTGGCATACTCTCCAATCATCGAGGGCTCGCCGGCAACGATTACCGTCTTGAAATCCCGCGTCCGGGCCTGAAGCAATCCGCCTCTTCGTGCTTCCTTCTCGATCAAAATCTCTCTCCGGGCGCCGAGCAGGCTCATGTTGCGCTGCCTCGTCCCGGATCTGACTGTCTCGATGAGACGGGCCAGGCGTTCGCTCGCGACAGCATCTGATACGGTCTCGCTCTCGGGCATGCGAGTAGCGGGCGTCCCATCCCTCGGCGAAAACTTGAAGGTGTACGCATCCTCGAAGCCGATTTCGCGCACGGCGTCGAGCGTCTCCTCAAAATCGCGATCGGTTTCACCTGGAAATCCGACGATTATGTCGGTCGTGAGCGACAACCCGGGGATTGCCTCACGCAGGCGAGCGACGCAATCCATGTAGCCGTCGCGCGTATAGCGGCGCAGCATCCGCTTGAGAATGCGCGACGAGCCCGACTGCATCGGAAGATGCACGTGCTCGCACACGGCTTCCGTTTGTGCGATCGCGTCAATCACGCGATTGCTGAAGTCATTCGGGTGCGGGCTCGTGAAACGAAGACGCCTCAAGCCCGGCACCGCACCGATCGAGCGGAGCAGATCGGCGAAGTCATGAGTACCATCAGTGTACGAGTTCACCGTTTGCCCGAGCAGCACTACCTCTGACATTCCGTCCAGTACGACGTCGCGAGCCTCGCGCACGACATCCTCCAGCTTTCTGCTTCGCTCGGGACCGCGAGTAGTCGGCACGATGCAGTAGGTGCATCGATAGTCACAGCCGCGCTGAACGGGTATCCACGCCTTTACCTTGTCGGACCTGCGCGGCTTGAAGTCCTCGTAGTGCTCCTCGAGATCGAAGTCCGTGGCCGATGCCTTCATTCCTCGCCTGGCGTTCTCAACCAGCAGGGGCAGCGAACGATAGCCATCAGGGCCGATGACAAGACTCACATGCCGCGCGCGCTCGAGAATTGTCGGGCCGAGCCGCTGTGCCATGCATCCCGTAACGCCGACTATCGCGTGACGCTTCATCCTGCTCTTCATCTCACCAAGGCGTCCGAGCACTCTCTGCTCTGCATGCTCCCTGATCGCACAGGTGTTGAGCAGAATCAGATCGGCCCCTTCCGGCGTATCCACTTGCTCGTAGCCCGATGCTGCAAGCTTCCCGAGTATCAGCTCGGAATCGCTCACGTTCATCTGGCATCCGTACGTTTCGATATATACGGTCGAGCGTTGGTCAGTCATGGAGGCAGCAGTTGTTCCGGCACGGCGGTCAGGCGGCCCTCGTCCATCGCAAGACGCGCGGAGAAGCGCGATCGGCGAGGAAGCGAGGGATCAGAAATCCGCACCGCAAGATAGTCTTCGGTCAGCCCTTTGCCGCGGTCGGTGACTACGACGTCGCACTTTCCACCCAATCTACCCGCTGCGTACCGGGCGCCCTTGTCTGCGGCAAGCACACGCATCTCTTCCGCCCTCCCCTTCGCGGTGGAAACCGGCACGGCATCCTTCAGATTGAGAGCGGGGGTACCCGGACGCGGCGAGTAAGGGAATACATGGAGCGACGTGAATGGTAAACGCTCCAACATTGCCATTGTCGCTGCGTGATCAGCTGGCGTCTCACCGGGAAAGCCCGTAATGATATCGGCCGAAAGTGCGAATGGCGCCGCCGCCGGGAGAAGGCAAATGACGGCTTCCTCGTAGGACTCGGCGGTGTACCAGTGACGCCCCATTCTGCGCAACACGGC
>DATAIM010000449.1:0-3182 GCA_036262655.1 Gemmatimonadaceae bacterium
GGCCAAGAGCCAGTGCTTCCTGCAGATCATTCCAGCCGGTCGCGTTCGTCCGCTCTACAACGGATGACGGATCGAGTTTCGACAGGCGCATGATGGCTGCGGCCTCACGCCCCAGGTGCTCATATGCGGCGGTCGCTGTGCGCGCAATCCAGGCTTCATCCTTGTCTGGGTAAGCGTTCCGGAGATTCTCTTCTACCAGGGGACGCCTGATGCCAATTCGGTGAATTACCCGTCCGAGATGACGGCCGAGGGCGTCTGCGGCGGCTTCGGGAAGGGTCGAGACCGTCTTTTCGAGTGTCCGCGCGAGCGCAAACTCCACACGATGTGCGGGGGGATGTCGGGGGCGGGCAGCAATCGCGGAGGAATTGGTCATCGCCAGGGACAATCTAGCGTCGCGAGGGTTTCACATATGAACCTTCGACCGAAGCTGACACATTACGTAAATGACTCGCGATTTCCGCAGTGCGGTTGCTCCATTCCACTTCATGACACGAATAATTCTCATCGCGCTTGCGGCGACGGTACAGCCCGCCCTTTCGTTACCGGCCCAATCGCCTGCGATCACCATAAATCCGGCACACCCGGCACCGGGCGCCGTTGTGCGCGTCTCATTCGGAGGAGGCTTCGTCACCGACTCGATTGTCTCGGTCTCCGGGTCGATAGCCGGAGAACCGCTTCACTTTCGCAGAAACGGCTCCGGCATGTGGCGATCGATTGCCGGAATTCCAGTCGACAGCAGCGGGGACGTTGCGGCATTCGTTGTGATTGAACAGGCGTCCGGAGTCACCGATACAGTCCGGTCGACCGTCCGCATCCTTTCTTCGAAACCGGGTAAGGGCCGGCCGCGGACGCTCAGCGTATCGAGTCGATTCACGCGCCCGCTCGATTCAGCGACTCAAGCGAGGGTCGACCTTGAAAATGAGAAGGCGAGGGAAATCGGCCGCAGGGCGCACGACTCTCCGCGGATGTGGACGGCGCCCTTTCTCCGACCGAGACCATCCGCTGTGACGAGCATGTTCGGGAGCGGCCGGATGTTCAACGGAACGTTGAGCAGCCGGCACCTCGGGGTCGATTTCCGGGGTGCCACAGGGGCGCCGGTACACGCCGCGAACCGAGGTCTTGTTGCGCTTGTCGACGAATTCTTCCTCGCCGGCAACGTGATTTACATCGATCACGGTGGTGGCGTCGTCACGGGTTACTTCCATTTATCCGAGACACTAGTCTCCGCGGGAGACACTGTCGTGCGCGGGCAGGAAATCGGACGCGTCGGAGCGACAGGCCGCGTCACCGGGCCACATCTTCATTGGACGGCGCGATATGGGGCGGTTACTGTGAATCCTCTCGATCTCGTCGCGCTTCCCGCCGGCTGGTACTGATGCGAAAGACCCTGAAGCAGATCTTCGCGGAATACGGAGTGATCGCCGTCGTATTGTATCTCGCGATCTTCTTCGTCGTTCTGGTCGGCGCCTGGTTTGCGATTCGTTCTGGCTGGGCGCCGCGTGGTGTCGCGGGAACGGCGGGGGCATGGACTGCGGCTTACATCGTGACGAAGCTGACGCAGCCTGTCCGCATCGCGGCGACGATTCTGCTGACAACCTTTGTTGGAAAGCTCTGGCGCCGGCCTGTGGGGACTGGGGATTCAGAGGCAAAGACACCGGGCAGGGCGGAAAAACTCTAGCATGCCCGCTGAGATGTCGGGGTGCGCGTGACGCGCTTTTACGTCCTGATCGGAACGACGATCGGGAGCTACTCCGGTTGGTGGCTCGGTGCGCGGTTCGGCCTCATGACTGCTTTCATCCTCGGCGTCATCGGCACCGGCATCGGATTCTACTTTGGGCGCAGGATCGCTCAGCATTATCAGCCGTAGCCCCGGTGGCAGCCGCGTCGCGAGGGTCAACAGTCCCGCGCTAACGATTTTTTAATCTTCGCGTCATTCGCCTGTAACGGTGGGCTGTTAAGGTGTCTCTCGCGCGGGCGGTCCCTTGTTCCTGTCGTAAACACGTGTCTCGTGACAATCGAGCTAATCCCACCTGCAAGATGTTTGTAAAAACCGGCAACCGTTGAAACAAAAAAGGCCTCGAACCTCGTTGTGCCACCAGGTGCGAAATCCTCGGCTGAGGAACTCGTCATCCGTGTCATACCCACAATCTTCTGAGAGCTTTACGATGCGACGCGTAGTCAACGCTGGTCTGGGCATGCTTCTTCTGATCGCCGGGTCTGTGAATGCACAGGCGCAGGGCGGTCCTCCTCCAGGCGGTGGCGGTCCCGGCGGCCCGGGCGGGCAGCAGCCTCCTGCGGCGAACGGCGAGGTTCGCGGAACCGTAGTTGACGCGGAAACCAACGCGCCTCTTGCGCAGGCAACGGTCACCGTGCGCCTCGCGGTCGGGCAGAAGCTCGTCACGGGGAGCATCGCAAAAGATGACGGCACTTTCCGGGTCGTCGGTCTTCGCCCCGGCTCATACTATCTGCGCGTGAGCTCGCTCGGGTACACTCCTGTCTCATCGCAGGCATTCACGGTCAGTCCGACCGCGCTCGCCTCGAACATGGGAACGATCAAGCTGGCAAAGGTCGCGGTGACGCTGAGCAACGTCGAGGTCAAGGCTGAGCGTGATGCCGTGACGATCGAACCCGATCGCAACTCGTACCGTGCAAAGGAAGTTGCCGCGACGGCGAACAATGCGAGCGAGGTTCTCGACGCGGTTCCGTCGGTAAGTGTCGACGGCGAGGGAAAAGTCAGTCTTCGCGGCAACGAGAACGTCGTGGTCCAGATCAATGGGCGCCCGGCACCGATGTCCGGCGCGCAGCTCGGGCAGTTCCTGAAGCAGCTGCCGTCCGCGGTGGTCGACCGGATCGAAGTCATTCCGACTCCTTCGGCGCGACAGGACCCGGAAGGGATGGCGGGCATCATCAATCTCGTCCTCAAGACCAACACCGACCTCGGAATGAGCGGTGGAGTCACGGTCGCGTCGGCGACAGCAGCCGGCCGCTACAACGGCTCGGCCAACCTGGGTTACCAGTCGGGACCATGGACGACGTTCTCGAGCTATGGCTACAATGCCGACGATCGCGATATCGACGGGATCAACGATCGCACGAGACTAGCGGCATTCAGCGGCCTGCCTCTCTCGTTCACCGAGCAGGACATCCTCGGCAACCAGATCAACGCCGGCCACAATTTCACG
>DATAIM010000450.1:0-11507 GCA_036262655.1 Gemmatimonadaceae bacterium
TGCCTGCTGCTGAATTGGAGTGGGCGTTGTGTACCCCGCCTCTTCGACCGCACGCAGCAGCTCGTCCATGAGCCCGAGATCTCCAAAGCCCGGCAGTGTAGAGGTCGATTCCGACCCGGTGCCCGCTACGTTCGCTCCCTCGCCTACCACGACAGGATTTCCCTCGTCGCTGCTCCTCGGCTTCCGCGCTGGCTGTCGCGGATTCCGGGTGGAGCTTTGGCGGGCCGGGGTTTTACTCATCGTCAGTCAAATATAGTTTCGCGCCGGTCCACGGCCGGAAAAAGTCCGTCAGCGCGTCGTTTACGATTTCGGGAGCCTCGGTAAACAGCACATGTCCGGCGTTCGATACGATCAGCGGGGCAGCGACAGCGCCGTGTGCGATGAATCGGGGCGCGTCGCTCGCCGGAGAAAGAACGTCTTTCGATCCCATGATCGTCATCCAGGGCACCGTGAGCGACGGAAGCGCCGAATCCCATGAGAACGCGTGCAGCAGGTGCCGCAGGGCTCGCGTGTAGCCTCGAAACTGAGTCGGCGCCCAGAACTCGTCTACATCTCTCTCCGTAGGCGGCCGCAGTGTTCCGGATACGAGCTCGAGAATCATCCTCACGATAAACCGGTGTACGAGCCACGGGAGCAGCGGGATTGTCAGCTCGGGGGTGAGCGCTCTGAAGCCCGCCATCCCTCGAACACCGGCAAATCCGACAGGAGCAACGAGGACCACACCTGTTACTCTGTGCGGAGCAAGCGCCGCAAGTTGTGCAACAATCGCCGCTCCCATCGAATGTCCAACGAAGCCTGCACGCTCCAGTCCAAGCGCATCGACAATCTCGAGGAGATGATCACGCATCGACGCAGTGCTGTACCTGGACTCTGAAGCTGGCTTGTCGGAAAACCCATGACCATGCAGCTCGACCGCGACAACGCGATGCCCTGCGGCTGCAAGTGGGAGAATCGTTTCGTGAAAGAGCCAGGCAGTGCAGCCCCAGCCGGCAACCAGCACGAGTGGATGTGCGTCCTGCGGGCCGGCTTGGAGAACCCGCACGCGAGTACCCGAGGCAAGCTCGATCATCTCGGCGCGGACGCGCTTCTCTCCCGCCGGATACACCTCCAGAGGGGACAGTCTTCGCTTGCGCATCGTTCTCGGGCTCGGACGACTTTGCCCGCGCGGGTCTAGATGACCTTGACGTCGCGCCCGAGAAGCTTTCCGATCAGTCCGATACGAAACGTTACGTCAGCCCACGCAGCACCCGTCGTTCTCGACGTCACACCGCCCGAAAGATCCTCCAGAGGAAACATCGGCCAGACACGCGGATTGCTCGTTGCTGGAATGCTTGTCCCCTTGTGCGGATGCCACACACCACTGCGGTCGCGGTCGTCCTCGAAGCGCTCGAACATCTTCATCCAGTTTTCGTTCCGGCGCAGAAAGCCGAGGCGCGCCATGGTCTCGATCCACATAAGCGCAAATGGAATGTCCGCCTCGACAGCGTTACGGTGCGGCAGCCTGTCGCCAAGGACAAACTGCGGCTGCTCGACCATCTTCTTGCCGATCAGCTGAATCGACTCCTGCCTTGGATGCGGCTGCGCGATATACTGATAGATCCGCTCGGTCTCGGTGTAGTTCTCGTTCCTGAAAATCGGCATGTGAGCGAGCATCGTCAGCGTATGAAACGTGGGAGGCGACACCTCCGGAGCGAGGACGTGCACATTGCCGACGCGCTTCCATGGTTTCTCCGCCAGTGGTGAGCTGAGATACGCGTCGACACGCTCCAGAATTCTCCGAGCCGCGCCGCGCAGCCGCGGATCACTCTCGTATCCGCCCTGCGCCAATGCAGCCGCGGCGGCTTCCCTGAGGAGCATTCGGCCACGCCGCACAGAGTCGTCGTCTTTCGCCTTGGGCCCGAGCTCGTACAGGTAGGCGGGATCATTGTCTTCGGCGAGGAGACGGAACAGCGCGCGCCTCGCCAGGGCGAGTGGCGGCGATTCCCTGTCCCAGCCGTACTCGAGCAGCCGTCTAACCGCCGGGATGGTTCCGACGCTGGTGAAATCACCACTCTGTCGCGGAACCGCCATCATAGCGCTGTTCCAGATGCCATCCACATTCTGCGACAGCGCAAGCCGGAGGGCCGGCGCGTACGCGTAGGGGAGAAATCCGAGCTCGCGGACCGATACGTCCGAGACCCGCGCGACCTCAGTAGCCGAGCGGTATTTGATGGGCCCGCAGGCGTTATCCAGCAGCCATCCGAGTGGGAAGGTGATGGATTCTCCCGTCCCTGGGGGCGGCGCAAGAATTATATCGGCGGCGGAGCTGGGGACAGTCACGATCGGCGCTCGACGTCAGTTATCGTGTGAAAAAGCGGGAGCTACAGTGCCGCCGGCTCACTCCTGCTCGATCGAGCAGGCCCGAGCTGCATGGCCGGAAAGTGTCCCTGTAGTGGCGCGTAAGAATAGCACTTTTTGTTCTTGGCGCTAGGGTACTCAAGGCAAGGCCTTGCGCCGCAACAGCTTAACGCCTCGCCAGACAGTCGCACGAAATGAAATTGTCCAGGCTCTTGCTCAACCTTTTCGTCTGGGCCGGAGTATACAAGTGTGTTAGAGTATGAGCCGTTATTTACGCATCTACTTTGGAGATATCGGAATGAGCTGGATGAGAGTGGTATTCACTGGTATTGCCCTTTGCGCTGTGGCGTCGGTAGCAGGCGCCCAGGACGGGGCGAAGGGCGAGAGGCAGAGAGGGGAAAGGCAGAGAGGAGCACAGGGACAGCGCGGTGGTCGCGGCCTGGCCGTTCTTTTCGAAGGCATCACGCTTACCGATGCTCAGCAGGCGAAGATCGAAGCGATTCGCGCAAAGTACGCGGGCGAGCGGCAGAAGCTCGGGCCGAACGATGGCGGGGGTCCGCGGGATCCCGGCACGCGGAAGAAAATGAGCGCCATAATGGAGAAACAGGGTGCAGAGTTCCGGGCGATTCTAACCCCCGCCCAGCAGAAGATCTTCGATGCGAATGTGGAGAAGAGAAAAGACGCGATGAAGCGCCGGAAGGAGGGCTAAAAAGCTTCAGCTCTCCGGGGCGAGAGCGCCTTCGTTATAACGGCTTCCCGGGTTCCAGAGGATCCAGCTCTGGAACCCGTTGTCGTATCCGGCCTTCATCTGCGCTTTGACCTGCTCTGCGTAATAATGCGGCGCTCCAAGTGTGAAATCCTGATACCACGGGACAACCCTTGCAGCGTTCGGAACCTTCGCGCTGCGCCGAATCACATCCTTCAACGCATGGTCGATCGTCGCATACGGGTGTGCATTAGGATTTCCGAGCTTGTATGTGCCCGGCGCAAAGTGTGACGGATACACCATTGGAAGAACGACGTCCGCCTGATCGACGAACATCTCCCACCGCTGCCCGATTCCCATGTCCGTTGTGTCGGTCGCTGTCAATCCGAACACATCGATCGTGACTGGCATCTTCAAGGGCTTGAGGACCGAGCGTACGTGTCCAATCTGCTCCCGGATCACCTGCGCACGCAGGCGGCCATTGGCGAGCGGATAGACAGCCTCGTGGACAAGCCGCTTCTCATCCGGGAAGCGGACGTAGTCGAACTGGACTTCGCTGAACCCAAGGTGGTACGCTTCCTCAGCGAGATGGGCAGCGTATTGCCAGACCTCGCGGTGGTGAGGATCGAGCCAGGGCTTCCCGTTCTTGTCCAGCCATGGCTCCATGTTGTCCCGGCGCTTGATCGCCCACTCGAGCTTCCGCCCTGCGAGGAGCGGATCCTTCGCGACGACAATTCGCGCGATCGGATAAATACGATATGCCCGCATCGTATCGAGAATGGCGCGGAGCCGCGTGTGCGACATCGCGCTGTTGGTGTCTGCACCAATCTCAACCGCAAGCGGAACCCGCGATTTATAGAGCACGAAGCCCCGGTCGTCCTTGACGTCAATAACGAGCGCATTGACTTCGGTCCGCTTCGCAAGATCGATGAGCTGCCACATCTTCTTTCCGAGCGCAGCCCAGCGATTGACGTAAAGGCCGCGTACGACTGAGGGCGTCGGGACTCGAACAATCCTTGCCCGCTCGATCGAGTCCCTCTTTATCGAGTCGGTGCGAGCCAGATCCGCGCTGTTCGTTCCGCGGGTGTTCGCCTTGGCCTCGGCGCTGGCAGCACCGGCGCGAGCGGATGCGCTGTCGCTGCAGCCTGGGACAGAAAAGACAGCGGCGGCCAGGACTGCGGCAGCAAGGCGAAATACAAGTGGAAAGCTTTTTCTGGGTTTCATCAAATTCTTCCAGCAAATAGCCAAGGTACCGCTAACAGTCACCGGCTATCCCCGCGGTTGACGGTCGAAGCGCCAGCAGCGCGAGTCCGTAGCATCCAGCGTTGGCGCTTTACTGGAAGCTATGAGCGGTATATCAAAGCGCATTCACCTCGGCTTGCGCATCGGAGAGATATCCCATCTCCTTTACAACGACCTGCGCCTGCTGCGTCACCATCGTCAGGCCATTGGACGCACCGGGCATGCCCGCCGAGCGATAGCGGAGCAGCTCGAGGCGCATGGAGCGAAGGAGCTGCCGGCAATGCTCGAGCTTCGTCTCGGACTCGCTGCGTCGTTTCGAGAGATCGGCAACAACTCGCCGCTGCCGCTTGAGGTGAGCAAGGCGGCGCACGCGCTCTTCACTTGCGCGATAATCGAGCGGATTTGCCTGAGCCTCGAGCATCTCGATCTCCTTCTCGATCCCCTCCGGTGTATCGCGCGAGTCGCGAAGGTCGAGCTCTGCCAGTGTTGTCGCGACCTGCATTGCCTTCCTGTAGATGGCATCAGCTGATTGTCCGACGTCCGGAATCTGCTGCCGCTCGTCCTTGGTCATCCCGAGGAGTTGACGCTGTATCTCGTCGCGATCCATGCGGATCGACGCCATCGCCGAGCCATAGGGCGAATTGTCTGCCGGGAGCGGCGGTGGGGGATTGCTTTCGCCAGGAAGCGGCGACCTTGGCATTCGGCCGCGCGTGGTCGACGCGCCGGCGATCGCCCCGCGGGGGCGATCCTCGAAGAGCCCGCCCGATGCGCGTGCCCGTGCGCGCGCACGCACCTGCTCACGCTTGGTCTCATCGAAGAGAGCGCGCGCGTCATCGATTGTTTCAGCGGCGACGTCGAATATCAGGCGGTCGCGCGGCTGCCTGAACACGTCGCGCCAGTTGTACCCGTCCTGCCACAGCTTGGAGTACTGCACCGCCAGGAAGATCGACCAGAAGCCGGTTACAGCGAGAAACCCGCCGTCCCCGAAGATCGACAGCGGAACCAGTATCGCGTTCACCGCGAGATACGGCGCCAGCTTCTTGCGGAATTTCCGCACCGGCTCCGCGTTCCAGCGGTCCAGGTCCTCCGGCGACGGAACGGAAGGAGATCGGAATCCACCGCCTGTCCTCGTCACAGGAGCGCCGCGCGCAATCGTCGATGGACTCGAGCCATAGCGGGAGAGTCCGATCGGCATTGCCGACGCCGGAGCCTGAGCGGTTCGAAGCGTCGGCATCACGCCGCTGCTCAATGCGACAACAACGGATTCTGCATCCGGGAAACGGTTCGCGGGATCCTTCTCCAGCATGAGCATGATGACTCGTGCGAGATCCATCGGAAGATCAGGCTGACGCTCATCGACCGGCGTGGGACGCTCCGACAGGTGCTTCACCAGCATCGACGGCGTGTTCGGCGCGTTGAACGGAAGGTCGCCGCACGCCATCTGATAGCCGACTACGCCTAGTGAGTACAGATCGCTTCGGCCATCGATATTTGATTCTCCAGCCGACTGCTCCGGCGACATGTAAGCCGGAGTTCCGATCGCCATCCCCGTCGCGGTCAGGCGGGAATCACCCGTATCCGTCAGGGCGCGGGCGATACCGAAATCAGTCACCATTGCCCGCCCTGTGTCGGCGTCGAGCAGAATGTTGTCCGGCTTGATGTCCCGATGCACGACGTTCCGCTTGTGTGCGTAGCCCAGTGCGTCCGCTACCTCGCGGAGAATCCGACGAACGTCGCCGGGGTCCATCGCTCCCTGCTGCTGAAGCCGCGTGGCGAGATTGTCGCCCGCAATGAACGCCATTATGAAGAAGACGAGATTATCCCGTTCTTCTACATTGTAGATCGGGACGATATTAGGATGGCTCAGCTGCGCAGCTGTCTCGGCCTCGCGGAGGAAACGCGAGCGAATGTCCGCGCGGAACGCCAGCTCCGGGGGGAGAAGCTTGATCGCGACGTTGCGCTTGAGACGCACGTCCCTGGCGCAGTAGACGATACCCATTCCGCCACGCCCGACCTCGCTGTCTACTTCATAGTGAGGCTGGAGAACGGATGCAACGTGGGCACCAAGCGCATCCTCAGGTCTTAATGGCATGCTTACCGCGTCATCCGGACAGACGAAAAGTTCGAATCATGCCCCCCTGGCGTGAATCGGTCGCTCAAAAGATGCAGTATAGAGCCAACCAGTAGAAAGACGTATCTGGAAAAGTAGTCGTTTCAAATTCTCAGGGAAAAACATGGGACAGCGTCAAACTATACCAGTTCTGCCTCTTCGTGGAACTGTGATCTTCCCGGGGCTCACTGCCCCGATCGCCGCGGGCAGGCCGGGCACTCTTCGCGCTATCGAGTCAGCGTTGAAAGGCGATCGTCTGGTCTTCGCCGTCGCCCAGCGCGACAACACCGACGAGCCAACTCCCGACATTCTCTACTCCATGGGAGTCATTGCGCGAATCGGGCAGATCCAGCGCGGGCTCGGTGGAGTTCAGCTGCTCCTCCAGGGTGAGCAGCGCGCGACCGCGCTTCAATACACCGAGACGGAGGGGTACCTCAGCGCCGTGATCGTCCCGGCCGAGGAGATGAGCCCGGTCGACGATAACGATTCGGCATTCACTGCTCTTCAGAAGGAGACGAGAGAGCGCGCAGCCGAGCTCGGTGAGAGAAGAGGGTTGCCGGAGGAAGTTGTTCACCAGGTTCTCGACGCCGTAACCGAGCCCGGGCGCTTTGCCGACCTCGTCGCCGGCTACATCGAGCTGCCCGTGCCGGAAAAGCAGGGATTGCTGGAAACCCTGAACATCGAGGATCGCCTGCGGCGCGTTCTCGTGCATGTGCAGCGCCAGGTTGGACTCCTCGAAGCACAGGAGGACATCAAGTCCCAGGTGCAGGAAGAGCTCGGAGAGCGGCAGCGTGAGATGTACCTGCGTGAGCAGATGAAGGCGATTCAGAAGGAGCTTGGCGACGACGACCAGAGCAAGGAGATGACCGAGCTCCGCGACAAGCTGAGCAAGCTCGAGCTTCCGAAGGAAGCAAGGGCCGAAGTCGAGCGCGAGCTCGGACGGCTCGAGAGAGCCGGCCGCGAATCGATGGAAGCGCAGGTGATCCGTACCTACCTCGAGTGGATCGCCGAGCTCCCATGGAATGCCAGGTCGGACGACCAGCTCGATCTAAACAACGCGTCGAAAGTTCTCGACGAAGACCACTATGGCCTGAGCGACGTGAAAGATCGCGTGCTCGAGTTTCTCGCGGTTCGGCAGCTTCGCGCGCAGCAGATGGCACAGGAAGTGGAGCGCGAAGGTGAGCTGCCTGTTTCCGCGCTGCGGCCGGAGAGCGATGACGCGAATCCGTCGCTGTTCGTCGGCAAGGATGAGGACCGCGCGATCACCGATCAGAAAGAAGCGAAGTCCCGAGCGATGGCGAAGGGCCCGATCCTCATCTTCATCGGCCCGCCGGGCGTCGGGAAAACCTCGATCGCAAAATCAATCGCGCGCGCACTTGGACGCGAATACGTGCGCGTAGCCCTTGGTGGTGCGCGTGACGAGGCCGACATTCGCGGTCACCGGCGTACCTACGTCGGCGCGATGCCCGGCCGCATCGTTCAGGGAATGAAACAGGCGGGAACGAAGAATCCGGTGTTCCTGCTGGACGAAGTGGACAAGCTGGGCACGTCATATCAGGGCGACCCGTCGAGCGCACTGCTCGAGGTACTCGATCCTGCCCAGAACGACACCTTCACCGATCACTACCTGGGCATCCCATTCGACCTGAGCGAAGTGCTCTTCATCGCAACCGCGAACTTCGTCCAGAACATCCCCGGTCCGCTGCTAGACCGGATGGAAGTCGTCGACTTCGCCGGGTACACCGAGAAAGAAAAGGCCGAGATAGCGAAAAAATATCTGATCCCCCGCCAGCTCGAGGAATCAGGCCTTGGCGACAAGGGAATTCATTTCACGGACGAAGCGGTGATGAGCGTCGTCTCCAACTACACTCGCGAAAGCGGCGTGCGACAGCTCGAGCGGCAGCTCGGCGCGGTCGCGCGGAAGATGGCGCGCAAGATCGCGATGGGTGCTACCGGCCCGATCGTCGATCAGGAAATTACTGCCGAGGAGGTTCGCGAGCTCCTCGGCCGGCCGAAGGTGCATCCGGAGCGGGCGCAGGAATCGAACGAAGTTGGAATCGCCACCGGGATGTATTACACGCCGATGGGCGGCGATATCATGTTCGTCGAAGCGTCGATCCGCAGGTATTACGGCAACCGGGCCACCGACACGGAGAGCACCGGTCCGGGAGGGGCCGTTTCACTCATCCTCACTGGACAGCTCGGTGATGTAATGAAGGAGTCGGCCCGAGCGGCGTTCACCTATGCGACGAACAATGCTGCCAAGCTTGGCATACCGAAGGATCGACTCGGCGCCATCGAGGCTCACATCCACGTTCCCGCGGGTGCGATCCCGAAGGATGGCCCGTCAGCAGGTCTCGCCATTGCGACTGCGCTCGTGTCGGAGATGTCAGACCGCGAGGTTCGCCGCGATGTGGCCATGACGGGGGAGATAACTCTCCGCGGCCGCGCACTTCCGATTGGCGGCTTGAAGGAGAAAGTGCTTGGTGCGCATCGCGCCGGGATCAAGCACATCATCATTCCGAAGGCGAACGAGGCGGACATCGAGGATGTGCCGGAAGAGGTGCGCAACGACCTGACGTTCTACGCAGTGGATACTTTGAGCGAAGTGCTCGATATCGCGCTGGTGAAACCCGCAGCGGTAGAGGATGTAAAACCGCTGGAAACGGCTGCCTGATGCGGAAGAGGTGACGCGGCCGGTATCCGCTTCACCTCTCCTCTATATCGCTTCCAGGCTTCTAGCGCGCTCGGCTCTGGACAGCCCGGCTTAGAAAGCCCAGCCGATTGAAAGCCTCGCGATCGGCAGACCCCCGGCCCCCTCGTCGTTGCCGATCAGACGCTTGGCGCCAATGCCGGCCGCGGCAGTAAAGTGCTGGTCACGCCCCAGGATCCAGACATAATCGGTGCGCACTCCGACGGTGAATGCCGACTCATCCTCTTCTTCACATTGGGGGCAATTATCGTATTCCTCGTACAGCCGGACGAACCCCGCGCTGGCGCCGACAGAGAATCCGTGAAGCGCGCGGGCCCCCGGGTAATAGCGGACGATTCCATCGATGGCCGTATAGTTCACATCCTCGAAATCGAAGCTCGTTCCCGCCGCCGCGAGTGAAACGGTTGGGGAGAGTGCATGTTCGAATTCGCCGTTGTACCACTGGAACAGAATACCGATCGGGTTCGCCGAAACGAGGTTCGTGCGTATTCCGCTGCGGCTTGCGTCGACCGATTGCGCCGCTGCGGGTGATGCTGCGGCCAGAAGAGCCAGCGTCGTCAATGTCAGACAGAAACGTTTCATGGAGTTTGATTGAGGTGGGTAAGCCGAACGGCCGCGTTGCCGCGACCGCGTTTAAATCTAGGAAGGTTTGGACCCGCTTCCCACCTAAATGTTGCAGAGGTGGCCAACTTGCGGCCTACCGGGCGCGGCGGCATCAAAAGCCGATCGGACCCCAGCGGAATATTTTCCACGGGTCCGCGCGCAGCGGGGCCGGCTCGGTTCCCTCGACAAAATACTCGGTGTAGCGTCGCTCAGCGGGTGTCGCAATCGTGGCGAGCTCACCGGTTACCCGGTCCAGCTCTCCACTGATTACACCTATCGGTGGGGTCCACTGGGACGAGGATCGCGACAATGAGGCACGGCCGGCGCTGCTGGCGTAGTAACGAGCCATCATTCGTCCCCACACCGGAGCGGCGAGCGATCCTCCCGCCGCCCCTGGCGCGATTGTCTTCGGCGTGTCGAAGCCAATCCACACTCCAGCGACAACGTCCGGCGTGAGGCCGATGAACCAGACATCGGTGTTGTCGTTTGTGGTGCCCGTCTTCCCCGCGACCGGAATCGAAGATGGTACGTAGCGACGAATCGACGAAGCTGTTCCCCTCTCCACCACATCGCGCATCATGTCCCGGACAACAAAGGCCGTGCGTGGATCGATTGCCGGCGGCAGCGCGCGGACCTGTGCCGTGTAAACGACCTTCCCGGACTTGTCCTCGATTCGATGGATGAACCTGGCCTCGACCGCCGTTCCGAGATTCGAGAATGTCGTGTAGGCCGCGATCATGTCGAGCGGCTGCAGTGCCGACGCGCCAATCGCGCTCGACGGGACGGGCGCGATAGTTCCCTGAATTCCCATTCGCTTCGCGAGGGCGATGACCGTATCCATTCCCACCTGCTGGGCAAGCTGGACCGCTACGACGTTGCGCGACCTGGCCAGCGCCTCTCGCATCGTGATCGAGCCGAGGAATTCGTGGTCGGAATTGTCTGGCCGGTAGTAAGTGCCGTTTGGCAGACGAATCGAGATAGCCGTATCACCAACCATCGCATTTGGGGGAATGCTGTCCGCGATCGCGGCAGCGTATACGATTGGCTTGAACGCGGATCCCGGCTGGCGCTTGCCGTCGATTGCGCGGTCGAACTGCGAGGCATTGTAATCTCGCCCGCCGACCAGCGCCCGCACGTCACCGGTGGCCGGGTCCATCGCGACCACCAGTCCCTGAAGATATTGTGACTCCCTGCCCTGGCCCGCCAAAGTCGGATGGCTGTATCCAGCACGGGCTTCGACATCAGCGAGGCCCTCGGAGAGTGCGCTCACAGCGGAGGTCTGAAGAGCAGGATCGAGTGCGGTGTGAATCCGGTATCCGCCCCGCGAGAGCTGAATCCCGGCACGCTGTGCCTGAATCCTGACGACGTCGACGTAATACGGCGCGGTGGCCGACATACCATAATCAGGGGCAGTGACAAGCGGGGAAGCCTGCGTTGCGCGCGCCTGCGCCGAAGTGATGAAGCCCTGCTGCGCCATGAGAGAGAGAACGGTGTTGCGGCGCTCCCTTACTCTCGCGGGAAACTTCACCGGCTCGTAGATCTCCGGGCCTTTCGGCATCGCGGCGAGCGTTGCTGCCTCGGCGAGTGTGAGCTTCGTGGCGGGCTTGCCGAAGTAATGACGCGCCCCCTCCTCGATGCCATACCAGCCATGGGCAAAGCCAATCTGGTTGAGATAAGCCTCGAGGATCTGGTCCTTCGTGTAGTGCTTCTCCATTTCTCGCGCTGCGGCCTGTTCGCGCAGCTTTCGTGAGAGACTTTGGTCACGGCGATCGATGATGTCGGGATGCATGTTCCCG
>DATAIM010000451.1:0-1856 GCA_036262655.1 Gemmatimonadaceae bacterium
CGGCGGCGGCGGCGGCGTTGACGTACCGAAAGCGCCATTCCCCGTCCTGCACGACGAAGGGATCAGAAATGCTTTCGAGAACGCCACGTGAGAAGCGCTCAGCAGTTTCGGCTTCGGCCGTCCGTTCAGCGAGTTCTTCTGCCGACTGCTCCAGCTCCTCCTGCATCGCCTGAGCTTCCTCGAGCTGATGCGACAGCTCTTCACTCTGCTGATCGAGAAGCCGCGCGAGTCGCGCATTGTCTTCGGCGGCCTCGGCAGCGCTCGACCGCGCGCTCTCGACGATCGTCATAGCCCAGCTCGTCAGAGCTGCAGCGCCAAGGAAAGTAGCGAACTGGACCAGCTCGACAATGTCCCAGTTCGCGCCCGATGGCCTCAGAACGAAATAATCGACCAGAGCTACCGACAGGGCGGCAACAAGCATCGCGGGCCGAAAGCCGGAGAGCCATGCCGCGCCAATCACCGCCGGCCAGAACAGCACGAAAACCGTCCGTTGAAGAAACGGCTGCAGCAGCAGGGTCATCCCGAGCGAAGCCAGCGTCAGCGCGATTGCAATCGCGTATCGCGCAACCACACTCCTCCGTGGCTGCTGCGTCAGCTGACGGATGGAGCTTCGGTCTGCCGTCGGAGTGCGCGACGACTGCTGACCGATAGAAAGAGTCATGGAGGCCTTCGGTGCGTTTCGCTGGATTGCGCGGCGCTCTGTCGCCACGCGGTCGGAGCGGGGAATGTATCGGGCGCAACGGACAGTGCAAAGAGCAGACGCGGCGGCATCGTCTATCGTCGAGCTGTAGTTTCCACTCCATTCATGAGACCGTCCGGGATTCCCGCATCGATCGTGTTCCTGTGAACCAAGCCGGCTCGCGCGTCATTCGCTCCGCCCAGATCGGCGTGCTCGTAAACGCTGTTCTTGCTATCGTGAAGCTTGTCGCCGGGATTCTGGGGAACACATACGCCCTGGTCGCGGACGCAGTCGAGTCCACAGCCGACATTTTCGCATCGCTCGTAGTGTGGGGCGGCTTGCGTGTCGCAACACGTGATCCGGACGAAACCTACCCGTTCGGATACGGGAAGGCCGAATCCGTCGCCGCAGCCGTCGTGTCGATGATGCTGCTCGCCGCGGCAATCGGAATCGCGATCGAGGCAGTGCACGAGATCAGGACTCCCCACAAGACGCCCGCGTCCTGGACGCTGCTCGTCCTTGCCTCGGTTCTGTTCATCAAATACGTGCTGTTCAGGCGGGTCTCGGAAGCGGGAAGGGAGGCAGGAAGCACTGCCGCAAAAGTGGACGCATGGCATCACCTCAGCGACGCGATAACATCCGCGGCTGCATTCGTCGGCATCAGTATCGCGCTCTGGGGCGGTCCCGGCTGGGAACAGGCGGACGACTGGGCCGCGCTATTTGCTTCAGCCGTGATCTTTTACAACGGACTCGTACTCGTTCGCCCCGCGCTGCACGATCTCATGGACCGGATGCCTGGTGCCGATGTGATCGAAGGAGTGCGTGTGGCCGCTGAGAATGTGCCATCGGTGATGGGCGTGGAGAAACTCTCTGCCCGGAAGGCCGGACTCGTCTATTACGTGGACATTCACGTCCAGGCCGATCCCCGCATGTCCCTCCACGATGCCCATGAGCTGAGCGGCGCGGTGAAGAGCTCCATTCGTGCAAAGGTGCCGCGCATCGCGGGCGTCCTTGTACATATGGAGCCGTTCGAGCAACGCCTGGAATGAAGTGGTTCTGACATGTGCTCCGAGCTGCGGGCCGGAATGTTGCCCGATGATCCGGCATGATTCACTTCGGACCCGCCGGATGGCATTACAAGGATTGGGAGGGAATAGTCTACCCGTCGGACAAGCCA
>DATAIM010000452.1:0-3509 GCA_036262655.1 Gemmatimonadaceae bacterium
TCTATGCGTCGCTGACGGCAATGCTCACCTATCTCGCGTCCGAAGATCCAAACTTCATCACCCGCGAAAGGGTGGATCTCGCAGGGTTGGCGGCGAGCCAGCCGGCCGATTCAGGAAACCAGAGGCGACGCGGGGGAGTTCCCACGACTTGGCCGGTTTGCGAAAAAGCGTCGCGACAGACGAGTCCTCGCCTGACGCGATAGTGCGCCGGGCGCCGATCGGCGGCGCCTCCGTTGAGCTGAATTCGAGGAAACCCGTGTAAGGGGTATTATGCGAAATAACACCTCTTTCAAATGCCTGGTCGCGGTCTGCCTGGTGGTTGCGGCATGCGAGGCCGATTCACCCCTTCCGACCGCTCCACCCGCAGCGCCCGCCAGCCCACAGCAACCGGTTCCACCGAGCTCGGCACCCGGGCCCCAACCGACTCCGCCACTTCGACCGGATTGGCAGCTCACAACTCCGTTCGTATGGTCGGCTCGGGACGGAATGAAACAGCTCCCGTTGCCCGACGGCGCGCTCGGAGGAGCTGCCTCCGCGATCAATAACCGTGGCGAGATCATCGGATGGTATGCGTTCAACGGACGACCCGGCATGCATGCCATGCTTTGGTCTCCGGCAAATGGATTCATGGACATTCATCCACCCGGAATGGCGGGGCATTCACAAGCCGTTGCGATCAACGAGAAGGGGCAGATACTCATCAACGTGAGCAGCGCAGAGTTCGAGGGATCCGTGTTGTGGACCCCGGGGGGCGAGTCAGTTGTCATCGATTACCAGCCTTCCCGGTACGGAGTCGTTGGACGAGGACTAAACGACCGTGGCGACGTCACAGGATATCGGATTGACTACGCGGAGCTGGTTGCGCCGATGGACGCGATCACGTGGAGCAGTCGAGACGGGATCAGAGTCCTACCGTCAAGCGCGGCGCAGGGATATTCGCGCGCGATGGCGATTGACATCAACAATTTTGGGAAGGCCGTCGGGGTTGACGGCTGGGTCGAGCCCGGAGGCGTGGCCCAGCCTGTCCCGACTTTCTGGGAAGAGAACCGGCGGGAACGCGTCGCTGCAGATGTAGAACCGGGGAAGTGTAGCAAAGCTCCTCTCGATCCGATCTTCGATCGCATTTTGTGCGGGAGCTGGGCTCTCGCGATAAATGACGCTGGGCAGATTGCCGGGTCGATCGGAATGCGCGCGTTCGTTTCCACTCCCGGCGAAAAGACCGCTTTCATCGACGCTGATTTCGCCGAAGCGACGGGGATGGAGATGACGGTCGCTGGTGGAATCAACAACCGCGGCGATGTCATCGGCATGGCGATCTCCGGAATTCGGGCGAGAGCCTTCGTGTGGTACGCATCCGGATTTACCGAACTTCTGCCGACCCTGGGCAGTCGATCGGAATCGCGCGCTACGGGAATCAATGACAGAGGACAGGTAGTCGGGTTCGCCCAGTAGGAAGAATTAGCGGACGGTTGTGTCCGAGTTGAGAACCTCCGATAAGCAGAAGCCCGCCCATTGAAAGGCGGGCTTCTGTCATCAAGCAGCTGATTGAAAAGACTTTACTCTAGAAGGAGCAGTTCCCGGATGCGGGCTCGTCGATGCGAAGGGCAGCTCCCGGCGGTGCGTAAACCGTGGCGATCGCGGTTGCGATGGTACCAGTCTGGTTTCGCCCCAGGTGTGAGTGCTCGCCGCTTTCAACGAAGACCTGTCCGGCGGTCTTTACTACTGGAGTGCACGACGGGTCATCTGCTTCATAGAACGTCACTGTGCCGGAGGTGATTATCATCACAACCGGGCCCGGATGACTGTGCCAGCCGCTTTGACCGCCGGGCTGGAATGTCAGACTCTGCACAGCGACGTCAGTGGGATCCTTCGCGTTGATGTCGATCTCCCACTTACCGTTTTTCCGCTTGAGCTTGAAGCCGTCGGGAATCGTTCCGCGTCCCAGCAGCGGACCGGCCAGTCCCGATCCTGCTGTATATCGCGGCGTATCCGCGGTGAAAAATTTTTCCGGCGCGGTCGTCTGTTGAGATTCGCTGCAAGCAGCGGCTAACGCGGCGAAGGCCAGCGGAACGAGGGTATGCCATCCACGTTCGCGAGCGGTGAGAGCCATCGAATTCTCCTTGGAATGATGGTCATTGAGGAGAACACGAAAACGCGAAAAACTGGCTCACGAACGAGCGTGCAATCTACTTCGGTGCGAACCGTTTGAGCAGCGCCTCGAAACGCGGGTCACTCCTGAGCGAATCGTAGCCCGGCCACACCCGAAGGAATGGAATCGTCACCTCGCGACCAGCTGGCATCGTCAGCATCAACTCGATCATCTCGAACGCGCGGTCACGCTCTCCAACCCGTCCAAAGACCTCGATTGCGAGCCCCATATACGCGGTGGCGTAATTCGCGTTCCTCGAAAGTTTGGTGATGTTCATCGCGTGGTTGGATTCCGCGATTGCGTCGCGTTTCCGATGAAGTCCGGCGTAGGCTAGCCCCAATGCTGCGTGAATGCTGCCATTCCCCGGATGGAGGCTCACGCTGTCCTCCAGCAGCCGTGCCGCTATCGCGTACTGGATGCTCGCGTTGCGCATGTCTCCGAGGCCTTCGTAAAGCTCCGCGCGCATCAGGGCCTTGGGATAATACGCGAGGCCATCCGTGCTCATCTCCGCCTTCGAGCTGTCGAGCATCGCCAGCGCATCGCGGTAGCGGCGATCGACGCGAAGCGCGGTGTAGCGCGCGAACGTCGCCATGCCTCCACCGTCCCAATCTCGTGGAATTCGCTTGATGGCCGAGTGAAGCTTTTCTGTCGATCCTTTCCAGCGAAGGTACGAGTGACCTTGAATGAGTTTCATGTCGTGATCGTAGGGAGATATCTCGATGAGACGGTCGAACGCCTTCATCCCTTCACCGTTTCGTCGCGTGCGCCCATATGCGCTCGCCGCGCGCCACATGGCAACGGGATTCCGCGGGTCCAGGCGCGCCGTGAGCTTGAACTGCGCGATCGCGTCTTCAAAGCGCCCGGCTTCCACGAGCCGCTGCCCGAGCGCAAGACGCAACCCTGCGTGATGCGGACTGTTCTTCAAACCGATCTCGATTTCTTCGATCGCTTTTTGTGAATTCCCGGTTTTGCTCCAATATGCTGACAAGGCCTCGTGCGGCTCAGACAAGAGAGGATCGAGCCGAAGCGCGGCTTCGGCTTCGAGGCGAGCCTGCTCGAGCCGCGCACGAGTAGTGTCATACGTCGTCGCGGCAAAGATGTGCGCAGTCGCCAGTTTGGAACGCGCTCCGGCAAAATTCGGATCTATCGCTCGCGCCTGAGCATAGAGCGCCTGGGCGCGACGCATCGCATCGACCGACATACGGCCGAGCATGATTCGCGGCGTTCCCGCCAGCTCTTGGTACCTTCCACGTAGATATATGTCGTATGCGCGTGCGTTCTTTTCTATATCTGACGGCGAACGATCGATGCGGAGCTGCCCCGCGACGGCGGCCGCGACACTTTCGGGAATTTCAGATAA
>DATAIM010000453.1:0-1559 GCA_036262655.1 Gemmatimonadaceae bacterium
CTATCTCGAAGGCGGCACACTCAACGCGACCCGCGTCCGCGAGACGCTTGCACTCGCGCTCAACTCGAGCGCGTTCCAGTGGTACTAGCCCGGGTGACCCGCGGCACAGGCGAGGGTAGCTGAATGCACAACTGCGACAACGAAGGGTGCACCGAGTACAATGAGCTTTCGCGCCGGCAGTTCGTAACGTGGTCCGCGGGCGCCGCGCTGCTGGCTACGGTAGTGCCGCCATGGCTTCCCAAAGTGGTGCTCGCGGAATCGTATACGTCCAATCGCGATGTCATCATCTCGATTTTCATGCGCGGCGGCGCCGACGGCCTCTCGCTCGTGGCGCCATTTTCGGATCCCGAGTACTACGCGGGAAGACCCACCATCGCGATACCACGCCCCGATTCGACGGCGGCTAACAAGGGAATCGCGCTCGATGATCGCTTTGCGTTTCCTCAGGCGATGTCCTCGCTCATGGAAGCGTTCACGGCCAAGGAGCTCCTCCTCATCCACGGAACCGGCTCGGTCGATACTACGCGCTCGCACTTCGACGCGCAGCGTTTCATGGAAATCGGCAAGCCGCGGGATCAGACGCTCGTCACCGGCTGGCTGGGCCGCCATCTGGCGAGCACCACTCCTGTGCGCACCAATGCACCGCTTCGTGCGCTCGGTATTGCAAACGGCCTGGCTCAGACCCTCGTCGGCGCTCCGCAGACTCTCCCAATACCCAACCCCGCGAACTTCGGGCTCGGGGGAAGCACGACGACGCGGCAGGCGCGCCAGGACTGGTTGAAAGCGGACTACCAGATTACGCCTGACCCGGTGCGCTCCGCGGCGATAGACACGGTTGCAATCATTGATCTCCTCAAGCTGATCAACTTCACGGGGTATGCGCCTGCCAATGGAGCCGTATACCCGACGACTTCCTTTGGCACGAGCCTTCGCTCGGCGGCCGCACTGATCAAATCCGACATCGGTGTGGAAGCTGTTCAGGTCGACGTCGGCGGGTGGGACACTCACGCGAATCAGGACCCGCTCGCCGGGTCGATGTCGACGACGATGTCGCAGTTCTCGACCGCTCTTTCCGCGCTGTACAAGGACTTGATTGCGGGCGCGCAGACGCAGTCTGTGACCGTTGTCATTGTTTCGGAGTTCGGCCGGAATGTGCGCGAGAACGGCAGCAGGGGCACTGACCACGGCCGGGGTAACGTGATGTTCGTCATGGGGAAGAACATTGCGGGTGGCCGGGTGATGACGCAGAACTGGCAGTCGCTCGCGCGCGAGAACCTCGAATCGTCCCAGGATCTCAAGGTGACCATCGACCACCGCGACATCCTTGCCGAAGTCGTGAAGAATCGGCTCGCCAACTCCCAGCTGTCATTCGTCTTCCCGGACTTCGTCCCGACGACGAGGGGTGTGACTCTCTAGCAGGTCATTTACTGCACCACCGTGACCTGCCCGGCCATGCCGGGATGCACACGACAATCGTACGGAAATACTCCGATTGTCGAAAAAGTTCTCGCTACGGTGGCACGGGTCGTCACCGGGATGTTGGGCGGCGCGCCTGGCCT
>DATAIM010000454.1:0-6431 GCA_036262655.1 Gemmatimonadaceae bacterium
GTAACCGTGCTGACCGTCGCCATCGCGGGCGCGTATGGGTACTTCCTTTATATGCCGAAGCGCGAGGCGCTTGCGGCAATCGAGCAGCATGTCACCACGCTCGACAAGAAGAACGATCAGGCGAAAGCCGATCTCGCCAACGGCAGCGTAGCGAGACTTCAACAGCAGTCGGCTGAGTATGACGCGAGCCTCAAGGTTCTGCAGCAGCTCGTTCCGACTACCAACGAAGTTCCCGCTCTTCTCGAGAACGTCTCGACCGCTGCTCGCCGCGTCGGTCTCGATCTCGCCTCCGTCGAGCCAATGCCCGTTCTGATTGGCGAACAGTTCGACACCTACCGGTACAAGGTGTCGGTGAAGGGCGGCTATCACGCCCTCGCCGGTTTCCTTACGAATGTCGGGTCGCTCGATCGAATTGTCGCCCCCGTTGCGCTCGATGTGAAGCAGCAGAACGCCATCGACAAGAAAAAAGCGAGATCAAAGGATGGGGAGTCGACGCTCGATACCGACTTCCAGATCCAGACGTACATCGCGCACGCAACGCAGGCGCTGGAAAATGGCGCCGTTCCGGAGACGAACCGATGACATTGAACAGGAGTATCGCGCTCAGCTGCGGCGCACTGCTCGTAGCGGGAGCGGTAATCACCTATGCTGCGCGTGCACAGGCGCCTGCAAAGCCGCGCGTCGTGCAGGTGTCCGCCAACACTCCCCCCTCCGTCGACCGCCACCGGGCCCCGGGTGGTACCAGGGCACACGCTCCCGTTGCGGCGCCGAAGGCAGCTGCTCCCGAAGTGCTCATCAATCGTGAGACCTACGCGTACCCCGGAATGGGACGCCGCGACCCGTTTGTGTCGCTCATGAATACCGAGGAGCTCCGACCCCTCCTTGGTGATCTCAAGCTCGTCGCGATCGCGTTCGATCCGACGGGACGCAACTCTGTCGCCGTTCTGCGCGACATGTCGACGAAGGAGCAGTACCGCGTGAAAGTCGGCCAGGAAATCGGTCGGATGCGCGTCGCGGCGATCCACGAGAAAGCCGTGATCTTCGGCATCGAGGAGTTTGGCTACAGCCGGCAGGAGTCGCTGGCGATGACGGATTCAACCAAAGTGAGGACGCAATGAGGCAGTTCCTGGCGGCTTTCGCCGCTCTCGCACTGATCCCGGCAGCTGGAAGTCTTCAGGCCGCTGCGGCGGGCGCGGGAAGTTCGGCGGATCCGGGATCCGTTAACGCTCCGGCAGTAAAGTCCGTCAGCGTGGTGCCCGCCTCCGGGCGGGCCGAAATCGTCATTGGGGTGGATGCCTCAGTGGATGTCGACGATTTCGCTCTCGAGGCACCATTCCGCGTAGTGGTTGACCTGAAGGGCGCTGTCCTGAGCATGGCGCCGCGCTATGACAAGCTCGCGCGCGGCAGCGTCGTGAACGTTCGCGCCGCGCAGTTCAAGCCAAACGTTGTCCGCGTGGTGATCGAGATGGATGCGGCCCATCCGTACGAAGTGTCCCGAAAGGATGGCGAAGTTCGGGTATCCGTCGCGGGGGCCGCTGGATCATTCACTGCCTGGCACTCGTCTCCCGAGCTTGCAGCACGTTATGCGGAGCCGGCGAAGTCCGCATCCACTTCCGCCACTCCGGCAACGCATCCTGCCGCGCCGGCGTATGTGCCGCCCGTTCCCGCGTCAACGCAAAGGGCAGTCGCCACTCAGTCCGTAGCTGCGCCGCAGTCAGCACCACGCAATACGCAGTCACTGGATTACCCATCTGTAACCCCCGATCGCAACATCACGAGTCCGGACACTGACGTCGATGATCCCCCGTCAACGACTCGCTCCTTCAAGCTGACCTCGGCAACTGCAGCGTCTGATCAGCCGCGGATCACCGTTACTTATCAGGATGCCGATATCCGCGATGTGATCGCCGCCTTCGCGGCTTTCTCGGGACGCACCATCGTGGTAGGCAAGGATGTCGCAGGGACGATAACCGCCGAGATCAAGAATCAACCCTGGGATGTTGCGCTTCGCGCAATTCTGCAGGGACAGGGCCTGGCGGCGGCTGAGGATCCGATCTCCGGGATCATCACGGTCGACAGCTACAAGAACATCGCGTCGAAACAGGCATCCGAGCCGCTCGTGACGCAGATGGTTGCTGTCAATTACGCCAGCGCAAGCTCTCTTGTTCAAACGCTCCAGGGATTGCTCGCTCGCGACTGCACCCCGGGCGGCGTTTCGCAGTCCCCGCAGAACGCGCAGACGAGCTGCTTCGCACGCGGAGCGGTCGCTGCCGACACGGCGACCAACACGCTTCTCATCACTGAAACGCCATCGCGCATGCCTGACGTTCTGGCATACGTAAAGAATCTCGATGTGCGTACACCGCAGGTTGCAATCAAGGCGAAGATCATCTTCGTAAATCGCACTGACATCGAAGAGCTTGGCCTTTCATATGATCTTGGAACGGGCAACGACCAGTTCTTCAGCCAGCTCGTACAGCGCATGGATCCATCTACCGCGAAGCCGGTAGACACCAATGGCGACGGTGTCCCCGACGCATTTGGCGGCGGCACGCCAGTCACCGGTGATCGCGTGCTGCTTGGAGGCAACGCGCTCGCGGCTATCGCAAATGCGAATGCGCGCGTGGTGAACCCCGCCCTTCGCCTCGTCTTTTCCGCAGCCCTCGGCAAGTTCCAGCTCACGAGCTTCCTCGACGCTCTCCAGGAAGTCAGGCTTGCCGACCTTCAGGCTGAGCCGAGTATCGTGACCCTCGATAACCGCCGCGCGGAGATTCTGGTCGGCCAGGAGATTCCGATCCGCGTGCTCGATGTCGGAACTCAGGGACAGCAGGGCGGTGGTGGCGGCCAGGGTGCGCAGAATGTTCCTCGTGCGACCGTCCAGCTGAAGGAAGTCGGAATCATTCTCAGCGTGACTCCTCACATCACGAACAATCGGCAGATTCTCCTCAAGCTTCATGCGGAGAACTCCGACGCGCAGCTCGCGTCCTCTGACGTCGGCTTCATCTTTGGAAAGCAGCGCGCGGACAATCAGCTGCTTGTGCCTGATGGTGAGACTGCGGTTATCGGTGGGCTCACCGTAACGCAGGTCACGAGCTCCAAAAGCGGGATACCGCTTCTAGTGGATCTTCCGATCATCGGACGGCTGTTCGGCACGACGCGTACGTCGGAGCAGAAGCGCGACCTGTTGATCCTCGTTACCCCGCACATCATCGATGAGGGAGAGCGTCAGCTCACGCCCCGCGTCGGTGCCGCCGCCCCCGCGCCCAGACGGTAGGACCCATCATCATGCCTGAATCCAATATGAGACGCGCGGGCCTCGCGACCGCTCTCGCCATCGCTCTGACAGCGGCGATGGCCTGCAGCGACGCCACCGGGGTCGGCAACAACTCCGCTGACAAGTCGCCCCCGACAGTTCATCTCTCGAAGGGCGGGACAGCTCCCGACACCGTCATCGCATTCCAGGTCGAGGTGAAGGACAATCTTGGCATCAAGACCATCAACGTGAATGTGAGCGGCGGCCTCACGATGTCGTTCGACACTACGTTCACCAGTGCCAACACGAACGCGATTGTCCCATTCTCGATCTCGGTGCCGCGCTCGATACCGCGCGGTACGCCAGTGGTGGTGAGTGCGTTCGCTGTCGACGGCGCGAGTAATAAATCTCCAACAGATACGTTGAACCTCACCGTCGGCAACGTACCCGCAGCGGAAGTGCGGGTGAACAGCCCGGCTGCCGGAACGGTCGCCGTCGTCGGAAAGTCGATCATTCTCTCGTTGAGCGGCCGATCTTCCGTAAAGGTTCGGTCGATGGGGTTCCGAACCAGTGGCAGCTTCGTGAAGGCGGATTCAACCGTCTACTCGAGCCCACTCCCGGATTCCGCGTCGGTGCTCGATACACTTGCAATACCGGCCGATGCGCCCACGGGCTCGCTGACCATCGCTCCGTTCATCCTGGATTCGCTCGGACAAAGGACCATCGGGCCCGCAACTGTCCTGAACATCCAGCCACCTTCGGCAATCAACTCGACACCGGTCGTGAGCTTCTCGCACTCGACCCGCGTTGAAGTGAACGATACGCTGCACCTCGAAGCGACCGACCAGACGGGAATCGTCACGCTCGGCTACGAGGTGCGGCGAACCCCCGGCGGCGCCATCGACGCACGCGATTCACTGATCTCGAACGGCAACATCACGTCGCAGATCCGCACGTTCGAGATGCGCCTTCCATACACGACCTTCCCCACCACGGTGTACCTCCAGGCGTTCGCACGAAACTCGAACGGAGTCCGTGCCTACGCGAAGCTTCCTGGCGGAGCCGATAGAATAGACACGGTTACAGTGGTAGCCGGCTCGACGAGGCCGCTGCCGTCGGGCGGCGTCGTCGCCGATGCACTGTACCATCCGAGAACGGACCGGTTGTACTTTACCAACATCGAGCGGAACCAGCTTGAAGTGTTCAGTCTCACCGACTCGACGTTCAAGACACCCATCAACGTGGGCTCGCGCCCATGGGGTATCGCCGCCTGGCCACGCGACCACAACGGCACCATGGCCGACACGCTGCTCGTCGCAAATTCAGGCGGTACCGACGTGAGTTACGTCAACCTGAATGCGTCAGGTAGCGGGCGCGAAGTCTTCCGCTATCAGCTGCCGAACATCATCGCTTTCACTGTTACCTCGAAGCGCAGCCCCGCAGGCTTCCTGGTTACCGAGCGCACCAAGTACGACTTCTCGGATCGCCCGCAGTTCATCGGGACGACCTGCACCGGCACCGGCTTCGGATGCGGCGACGTGGTGCTCACCTATTCAACTACACCGACGTCAGGCCAGTCAGAACCCTTCGACAAGAACAACGGCACGCTTCGCTGGGAAAACCTGATGACCGGCAAGTCGCACTTCTACTTCGAGCAGGCGATGGGCCAGGATGCAAACAGCTCTGACACCCTCGAGATCATCAGGTATGACGGACGTACGGGCAACCCAACCGTTCTCGTGCCACAGCTTCAGAATGCAGTGACGGCCGACGGGAAGACGTTCAACTACTCGATCGTCGTCAGGAAGACGGCGTTGGGTTTCCGTGACACGACTTACGTCCGTAACTCCGGAAACTTTACCCGAGCAGCATACGGCGAGGGCGGGCCTGTCTTCGGTACAAGAGCGATGACCTTTGATGTGAATCGCGGATTCGCCACGACGGCTACCGACATCAGCGGAGCGGTTGGAACACTTCCGATTCCGGTCATCGACCGAGGTGTGTCACCGGCGCAGGACGTCAGCGATTTCGTCGCCAACAGCTTTGCGAGGGTCCAGGGAGTCGCAATGAACTTCGACGGATCACTCACGGGGGTCCGAGCCGATTCGACTTACCTGCTCAACCTTCAGCTCCGGCTCCAGGGGATTCTCGGAACCACGCAAAGCAACGCAGGTCTCGATTTCCACCCGGTCAACAGCGGTCCCAATTCATTCCCGCTGTCATCGAGGCTCGTGTTCGCTGCCTCGGCCGAGCCAGTGATCGAGATCTTCGACAGCTACTGCTATCGTCGCGTGAGCGCTGTTCCGATCCGAGATCCTATCATTGGTCCGATCAAGGCGGCGTTGCGTCCGGCGAGCGGACAGATCGTGCTGGTCGGCGCGACAGCGCGAGGGGTTGTGATCGTGACCCTGCCGAATACGTTTACGACAAGCTGCCAGTAGCTCTCCAGGTCCGCGGCATCGGACCAATGGGATGTGACATTTGAACGCGAGCCCGGCTGACTGCCGGGCTCGCGTGTTTGGAGGATCATGCTTCGCTTCACGACCGCGGGGGAATCGCATGGCCAGTCGCTCGTCTCGATACTCGAGGGCGCACCGGCCGGCATTCCGCTGGTCAGTGCGGACATCGATGTCGAGCTCGGACGGCGGCAGCAGGGTTACGGCCGCGGGCGGCGGATGCAGATCGAGCAGGATACCGCCGAGATTCTTTCAGGCGTGCGAGGTGGTTTTACGATCGGATCGCCCATCGCTATGCTCATCCGAAACCGTGACTGGAAGAACTGGAGCGAGATCATGGCGGTCGGTCCCGATCCGAATCCGCCCCAGGCGGCTCCACTGGACGCGGATAGTAAATCCCCCGGGAAGCCGCCGCTTCGCGCACGCGCGGTCACGCGTCCGCGCCCCGGTCACGCAGATCTCGCGGGAATGCTCAAGTACGATCGAGATGACGCGCGGGACATTCTCGAGCGCGCATCTGCCCGTGAAACAACGGCTCGCGTCGCAGCAGCCGCCATCTGCCGGAAACTTCTCGCGGAGCTGGGCGTAACGATCGGCTCTCATATAGTAGAGCTCGGTGGCATCGCCGCGTCAGTGACAGCCGAGCTTCCGTTGGACTTGAACGAAGCAGCCGACACGTCTCCGCTCCGGACGCTCGACAGCGATGCAGAGGTGCGGATGAT
>DATAIM010000455.1:0-1762 GCA_036262655.1 Gemmatimonadaceae bacterium
GGATCGCTCCTTCGGCGGTGGAGTCTCGATGAGCTTCCGCAGTTCTGGAACGTCCTCCGGGGCGACATGTCCCTCGTCGGCCCTCGCCCTTTCTTCGAGGCCGATTTCGCATCGTACCAGGACCACCATTTCCGGCGGCTCGACGCAAAACCCGGCATAACGGGGCTATGGCAGGTCAGCGGGCGGAGCTCTGTAGTGGATTTCGAGGACGTCGTATACCTCGATCGTCAGTACATCGAGCAATGGTCCCCATGGCTCGACATCAGTATCATGTTCCGAACCCTGCCGGCCGTGGTCAGGCGCACCGGAGCATACTGAGCCCCTCTGCTGTGTGGTGAGCCGGAACAGTCGCCCGAAGTGCACTGATTTCGTCGCAGGAACCGCCACCGAATGCGATTGCCTGCGAGCCCTTCGCCAGCGAAATTAGGTTTCTGCCCGCGTCATGCGCGGGCATCATCTTATTGCCACTTAAATCTGCCCCTTGGAGGCAGTCATGAAAGTTTTTGTAACGGGCGCGGCGGGTTTCCTTGGAAGTCATCTGGCCGACGCCTTCGTCACTGCCAACCATCAGGTTGTCGGCTGCGACAACATGATCGGCGGGGACCTCCAGAACCTTCCGGAAGGAATCGAATTCGAGAAGGCCGACTGCTGTGACGTCGCGGCGATGAAGCGGCTGTCGAAGGACGTGGATCTGATCTTCCACTGCGCAGCGATCGCGACAGAGGGGCTGAGCGTTTTCTCACCCGCCCTCATCGCGCAGCACGTCTATCAGAACACAGCTGCCGTTCTGGCCGCCGCTGCCACGAATAATGTGAAGAGAATCGTCAACTGCTCGAGCATGGCGCGTTACGGGGACGGCCCTGTTCCTTTCGTCGAGGATCAGCCGCTTTCGCCAGTCGATCCTTACGGAATCGCGAAATACGCCGCCGAGCTCCTCGTGAAGAACGTTTGCGAAACTCACGATATGGAGTATGTGATCGCCGTTCCGCACAACATCATTGGCCCGAAGCAGAAGTACGATGATCCATACCGGAACGTCGCGAGCATCATGATCAATCGCATGCTTCAGGGTAAGCAGCCCGTGATCTACGGGGACGGCGGGCAGAAGCGCTGTTTCTCGTTCGTGCAGGATTGCGTGAACCCGCTCATCAAGATGGGAACGCTCCCCGGGCTTTCCGGGGAGATCATCAACATCGGACCGGACGAAGAGTACGTATCCGTTCTCGAGCTCGCCGAGACCATCGCGCAGCTGATGAACTTCGAGCTCGATCCGATCTTCGTTCCCGATCGGCCGCGTGAAGTACGCTACGCGACGTGCTCGGCGGACAAGGCGCGGCGCCTGCTTGATTACAAGACCAGCGTGAGCCTTCGCGAAGGTCTGCAGAGCATTATCGAGTGGATCTCGGCGCACGGCACCAAGGAGTTCGCATATCATCTGCCGATCGAGATCGAATCTCCGCTTGTTCCGGAGACGTGGACCGCGCGGCTGATCTGATACGCGCCGAGGCTGGAGCGGGAGGGTGAGGCGGCGCGGGTCGATCGCGCGCAACTCCGTACTGAATCTCATCGGCTACATCGTTCCGCTGGCTGTCGGGCTTCTTGCTGTACCCGTCATAACGGGAGAGCTGGGTCCTGCACGATTCGGATTGTTGTCCCTCGCGTTCGCGATTCTGGAATACTCCAGTCTCTTCGATCTCGGGCTCGGGGCGGCGACTACGAGACAGGTTTCCGCCTCTCTGGCGACGAAAGATTCGAGTGTGTC
>DATAIM010000456.1:0-2826 GCA_036262655.1 Gemmatimonadaceae bacterium
ACCACCAAGAACATCGTGACGCGTTCGAATAACACAGTAAACCGTCACCTTCTCTTCTCAGATTTCTGAAGCAGCAACCGGGGGTCGAGAGGCCCCCGGATCGCGGGGATTCGCCGGCTTAGCGAGTCCAAACCGCTCCACGAGCACGGGAACGCTCGCGAGGTCCATTTCGAGTCCGTAGCGTTCCCGCAGCTCGCGCATCGCATCTGGTGGCATCGCGGCAACGCCACCCATGTCGATAATCTCCTCGAAGTAGCGCTCGAAGCCTGCGGGTGAGATGATCTCCAGAATCCGCGCGGGCTCGTCGCCGGCGTTCCAGAATGAATGCCACTCACCCCGGGGCTTGAAGATAAAGTCCCCGGCTTCACCGAAGACGACATCGTCCCCAAGTAATGCGCCGATCCGCCCCTCGATAACGTAGGTGTATTCGTCCTCGTGCTTGTGACGATGAAGCGGCGCACCAAGCGCGCGCGGCGGAAGTGGATGTTCAACGAGTGCGAAGCCGCCCCCGGAGTCGGTTCCCCCGATCATGAGACGGACGCCCATTCCTCCAAGCATCCCCTTCTTACCATCACTGGGCCGGAGCACTCTCGGTTTTCCCTGCTGCATCGCGCCTCCCTGGGTAATCTGGTTGGCCACTCAGCGCTTTTCTGAAGTCGCGGCGAGCAAGGCGTCGAGTCCGTTCATCATTACCACAATCTCGGGCCGGTCCACTGGCTTGGTGAGTACAAAAGTCTTCCCCGTCCGATCGACGTCGTAAAGCGAACGGAATAGGGAAGACTGATACTCGTCATCGAACAACTGGTGCCGCGCGGTTACCGCTACTCCTGGACCAAAACTGAGGTCTGCGGCCATGAACTTGTTCGCGGCCCGATAGATGATGCGGGATCCATTCGCCGTCCAGACTGGTTCAGCGCCGCCATTTGGTGATATCTGGACGCGCGGACCGGGCCCTGGAAATGGCCGCACATATACCTCGTATCGCCCCGATTCGTCAGAGACGTACGTCAGCCAGCGACCATCTGGCGATATCCTGGCCGTCTGTTCGTTGAACGTGCTCGTCAACAACGGATATGGCTTCGGTTGCGACGAGCCTGCGCCAAGCGGTACGAGCCAGAGGTCGGCGCGAGTTCGTGCGTCATCCACGCGTACAACCGCGAGCTTGCCGTCGGGAGATAACGCGATCTCCTTCACCGCCGCGCGCGAGGCGAAAAGTTTTTCCTCGGACCCGCTTCCATCCGCTGGAACCCGCCATACCCCACCATCACGGATGTAGACCACATGCAGGCCGTCGGGCGTCCACTCTGGTGCTATGGAGGTCGACTGGGATGTGAGGCGCGACAACACCTGGGAATTAATGTCATACGCCCAGATGTCGGAGCGATTCGCTCCGGTCGATGAGACTTCCACGGCCACCCGCCTGCCATCCGGCGACAGACGCGGTCGAGCGTACCGACGAGCCGGTGCGCCCTCTCCGGTTGCAATACCTCGTGCGTCGGCGATGATGATTCGGGTCGCGTTGGTCGATCTGACATAAGCGAGTGAGCCGTCATCCGAGAACGAAGCAGCAGCGCCGGCGTAGACACTTACTTCCTCGAGGATAGTGGCCGGCTCTCCTCCGATCTTTCTTCGGCGCGCATCGAATGGGATCGAAGCAATGATCCCTCCCGGACGCCCGTAAAACAGTCTGCCTCCGAATAAGCCGAGCGCGTTGCCGCCCCGGACGCCGAGCAGGCGATATCCTTTTTCATCGAGCGAGCCGACCGCCAGTTGATCGTCCGCTCGCGATGTCGCCGCCTCGACTCTGAATACGAACGTCCGTCCATCGCGCAGGAACATCGGCTGGATGTGACCGTGTTCGCCCTTCGCGATGTCACGCTTCGTCAGCGATACTCCCGGACCCCCGGCGGCTGAAATTCGATAGAGTCCGCTGTCGCTCCCCAGAAGAATGTCTCCCCGCGAGCTCCACGTACCTCCGCGCCATGCAGGTGATCGCCCTATCTGAACCGGCGGCCCACCTCGTACCGGCACCTTGTAGAGAACGCCCGCTTCGGTTGCAAATGCGACCCAGCGGCTGTCGGGAGAGAAAAAGGGGAGAATGGCGTCTTCGGTGCCGGGAAGTTCGCGCGCTGCTGGTGACGAAAGCGCACGGATGAACAGGCGCCTGCTTCCTTGGGCTATGGCGGTGTAGACAATCGAGCTCCCGTCGGGAGCGAGGACGACCTGACTTGGGTCGGTGGCGAGCTTTGCATTCGGGGGCATCGGCTCGACGAACACGATCGGCCTGGCGGGCGGCGCCGTTGCGAGTCTCCACCAGGCGACTCCGGCCACCGTTGCTGCCATCACCGCGATTGCGGGCCACACTATGCCGCGAAACCTTCCCGCTCCTGCACTCTGCGGGTAGCCATGTGAGGCGGTTCCCGGAGTGACCGTCCGCGCCGCTGCGGTCAGAGATGCGTCGACCAACGCCTGGCCGAACTCGCCTGCGGTTGCCCAGCGATCGGCGGGAAGCTTTGCAAGGGCGCGCTCGATGGCCGCGTCCACGTGTGCCGGTATTCGCTCCCGCTGCGACTTCGCGCTTTTCGGTTTCTCTACGAGGACCTTGGCAATCACCGCCTGAACCGTGCTTCCGGTATGAGGGGGATCGCCCGTTAGCATCTCGTACAGCATGCAGGCGAGACTGTAGATGTCGCTTCGGCCGTCGACGTCACGATCTCCGGCCGCCTGCTCAGGACTCATGTACTGGGGTGTCCCGAGCGACAGACCGCTCTGAGTGATGCGTGCTCCACCAGCGTTGGAGACGGCGAGCGCGATCCCAAAATCTGC
>DATAIM010000457.1:0-3779 GCA_036262655.1 Gemmatimonadaceae bacterium
ACATCGCGTTCTTCATCTCGAGGTCCTCCACTACCGCCTCGACGATGATCTCGCACTCGGCGAGCCGGCCCAGGTCGGTGGTGAATGACAGCTTGTTCATCGCCGAATCACGCTGCTCCGGGGTCACCTTGGCCCGCTCGATCCCTTTGGCGAGAACTTTCTCGATCCCGCTTCTGGATTTTTCAATGAGTGGCTCCGACACTTCGCGAACAACGGTGTTGAATCCTGCCATGGCCGAAACCTGCGCGATGCCACTGCCCATCAGCCCGCCGCCCAGCACGCCGACCTTTCTGATTTCCTTCACTTGATTCTCCGGGAAGATCCGAATTCGAGCCTGTCTAGAGTCTGCTCCAGCGCGAGCTGTGCGCGCATGACAAGCTGCCGGTGTCTTTTGCCAACCTGGTAACCCGCGGCGGCGCCGGCGAGAGTGGGAACCGCCGCGGCACCACCGAGCAGCATGAATGCCTCCGGCGCAACTGCAACCGACCCGATCACCGCGACCACACCACTCCCGAGTATCCCGGCGAACAACGCCCCTGCGCCGACGCGCACGCGCGCGCTGCGGCTGTCGGATAGGTCAGCATCGAGACGGACCAGCACACGCTCACCATCGACAGGGATGATTGTCGCAGCGACCTGACTGGCGCGGGTGAGATGGTAGCCGCGGCCGCTGAGGTTGAGGCCACGCTGAAGGGTACCGAGTACTCCTGACTTGGGCTCCCAGGTGATGCGGTCGGGAAATCGGCGCTGGACGCGAAGGCACTCTTCGCGCTGCATCCATGAGTCAACGGCCGCCAGGACTTCCGCCGGCGTTCCGCGCACCGTGCGCGAAGCTGTCGCGACCGCGGGTCCGGTGATGCTCGCGATAAATCCATTTTCATCGGGAACGGCAACGCGTGACCGCTCTTCAGCGAGCGCCTGCGAGAGAGTCGCGGGGCTGATGCCCGCCTCCTTCCCGATCTCGATCAGCTGCGCTTCGGTAAGCTGGCCCGTGGGATCGGCTGTCGAGCCGGACACCTGGAGCTCTGCCGCGCGCGCCAGGACCCTCTCTATCGCTGTTCGATCGAGTGGTGGCTGTGCTGCCGGGAGATTGGTGCTGTCTGCCAAGCTCTGATCTTATATGCCGCCGAGCACAACGTCTATCTGTCTCGCGATCGCGTCGCGGATCTGATCGGGAAGCGCGAATGCGGAAGCCATTGATGCGACCGGATTGGATCCAGCAGACCGGTTTGCGGACTTGAGATAATACCTCGCGTAACCGTCGACGAGCTCAGGTGCAACCTTCTGCAGCAGGATCAGTCCGCCACGCACCGCTCCGGCGGCGACATAGCGGTCGAGAAGCCCGGCGCGTCTGTCGGTCGGCGTCACGTTGTCTTCTACCGCGGTTCTCACTTCACTTCCCACGAGCTCGTGGGCGATGACGTAGATCGCCTCAGCCGCATCCGAAGTGCGCATCGGGAAGGTGACCGCGGTAGAGTTCTGCTGCGTCCCTTCGCTGAGTGTGCGTCCCTCACCATCGAGAGGGAGTGACAGGAGAATCTCTCCGCCCCTCTGGCGCGTGTTGTTCAGAAAGCGCTGAAAACGAGGCTTGTATGTGTTCTGCCAGATTCGCTCGACCTCGGTGAGCACCACAGACCGCTCACGCTGCTGCTGATCCCAGTACGTCCGGTAGAAGCGGCTGTTCTCGTCGCGCAGCGACTGCGCGAGGAGCCGCGCCCAGTCTCGATCCGCTGGGAGTGGAAAATATCCGGCGAGGAGCGCGATCAGCTCCGCCGTCTCTCTGTCGCCCGCGGCGCGAGGATTCCCGTCCGCTCTCTCGAATATGTCGAGCGCACGGAGCATGTCGTCGAGCGACCCGAAGTAGAACGGAAGGAACTGCGCGTTCACGAGTGAAGAGTTGAGCGCGAGGCGGTTGCGAAGGGTTCCGACGTTCGCATCGAGCTGCGTCGTGACGTTCGATCGCCGCTTCAGGTCCTGCATCTCCGCTTTGTACCCGCGGCGGAAAAACGGCACCTGACTCGTGTCGTCCTGGATCATCGCAAAGCCGTGCAGCCAGAGATCCACGTGCTCCCTCGTTCTCACCGGCCAATTGGCAGGGGGAACCGATTGCTGGCCGGCCGTGCCGGACTGGTCAGCGGATTCAGCTGGCGCTCCGCCAGCGGAAGCGCAGGCCGCAAGCGCTGCGAGCGTCGCGGCGATCGCTACCATGCGCACTGTGCGTGATCGCATACTCTCTCCGGGTTAAGCCGCCTCGACTATCACCGCTATGCCCTGGCCGCCCCCGATGCAGGCGCTGCCCAGGCCATAGCGCTTTCCCTCGGCACGCAGTGTATGCAGTAGATGGGCCGTGATCCTCGCGCCCGAAGCAGCGAGCGGATGACTCAAGGCGATTGCGCCGCCCTGCCGGTTCAGTTTCTCGCGGTCGATCCCAAGCTCTCGCTCGACGGCGCATGCCTGTGGCGCGAATGCCTCGTTCACTTCGACGATGTCCATCTGATCGAGCGTCAGCCCGGCGGAAGCAAGCGCCTTCCGCGATGCGGGAACGGGACCTATCCCCATGATTCTGGGATCGACTCCGGCGATGCCCCACGCGACCAGCCGCCCAAGAACGGGCAACGCCCGTTCGGCGGCGTAGGCACGGCTCGCGATAACGAGCGCACCTGCACCGTCTCCTATGCCGGACGCATTGCCAGCTGTGACCACGCCGTCGGCTTTGAACACGGGTTTGAGCTTCGACAACCCCTCGATTGTCGAGTCGGGGCGCATGTGCTCGTCGCGCTCGAACATCTCTTCTTTCTTCGTTTTCGGGTTGCGAACAGGGACCGGGACGATTTCATCCGCAAAGGCACCGGCCGCCCATGCATCCCTCGCGAGATGCTGTGACCGAAGCGCGAACTCGTCGGCGCAGCGTCGGTCGAGCTTGTACTGCTGCGCGAGGTTCTCAGCCGTTTCGGCCATTGCCAGTCCTGCATGGCTGTCGCGAAGCGCTTCCCAGAGTGTGTCCTCGAGCGGGGGTGACTTTCCCAGCGGCACTCCCCAGCGCACGCGAGCGACGTGGGGTGCCTGAGACATCGAATCCGCACCTCCAACCAGACAAACTTTCGAGTCGCCCAGCAGAATCTCGTAAGCGCCGTTCACAACGGCCTGAAAGCCCGAGCCGCAAAGCCGGTTGAGTGTGAGCGCAGATGAATCATCGCGCATGCCTGCCTTCAAGGCGACGTGTCTGGCGAAGTAAGCGGAGTCGGCAGTCGTGTAGAGCACGTTTCCGAAGATCGCACTGTCGATCTCGCTCGCATCGACGCCGGAGCGGTCGATGGCCGCCTTCGAGGCATGCGTGGTGAGCTCGGTCACCGTTACATCGCGGAGTGCGCCCCCGAATGTGCCGAACGGTGTTCGCACAGCGGACAGAAATACGACGCCATCGTTATGAATGCTCATTCAGATCTCACAAGGGAGCGCTCGCGTGAGGTAGTCTCAGCCGACTCCGCGCCCGCAGGTTGCGCAGAATTTCCAGCCCGTCTCGAGCTCGCTTCCGCAAGCAGGACAGCGGGAGACGGAGAGATTATTTCCGCAGTGCGGGCAGTAGACGACGGTGCGGCCTTCGGGAAGAGTGCCGCCGCAGAAGCGGCAGCCTTCGGGTACGGGCGCGTTCATCATCGTCGCCAGAGCCGGCGGCGCGGAGCGTGACGGCTCAGGCGTAGGTGAGGGCGGCGGGGCGGCGACTGGAAATGTCGCCGTGATCGGGGGTGAAGCCGCGGCCCGCTCTCTATCGCCTGGTC
>DATAIM010000458.1:0-2908 GCA_036262655.1 Gemmatimonadaceae bacterium
GGGGTCTCCCCTGGCCTCAGTCCGTAGCGCAGCGCATTGAAGATCTGACGCTCCGTGAATCTTCCCGTTCCGGTCGCATTGTCCGGTGTGAGGTTCCGCGGACGCGTTGTGAAGCACGGCTTCGCGGCCGGATCGACGGAGCAGGGTCCGATCTTGAATTCCATCTGCGGTCCCGTAGTTCCGGCGAGCCAGCCTTTCGCTGAGGGATCAGAGCCGCCGCCGTGGCATCCGCCGCAGTCGTGACTGATGACGAGAAAGCGGCCGCGGGCAATCTGCGCTGGAGTTGCTGCCGTTGCGGGCGCGGTCCTTGTTTCAATTTTAGCGGTTGCCGCGCTTGCGTCACTGCGATCATTCGTGGTCCAGGTCGCTGCCGAAAGCATGATCGCTGTGGCTCCGCCCATCAATGCTGCGCCGCTCAGCATTCGCTTCATGTTCGCCTCTCCGTCATTTGAGTTCGAGAACGCCCATCATCCCGTGATCTTCGTGATCGAGGATATGGCAGTGGTACATCCACTTTCCGGCAAAATCGGACAGGCGCACGATGAAGCGCGCCGTTGAATGCTTGGGCAGGTTCACCGTGTCCTTCCAGCTTCTGAAAGGCTCCGGAACTCCGTCTCGATCGATGACCTGAAACTGAAAGCCGTGGAGGTGAAACGGGTGGTCCATACCGACGAGATTCTCGATCTGCCAGATCTCGACGTCGCCGAGCTTTGCCGTCTCGTCCACGCGGTACATGTCGTGGGGCTTGCCATTGATAAACCCCTGCTGAAGTACGAATACGCGTCTCCGGCTGGCGGTTAATGTATCAATTGCGGGGATCCGCCGCAGCACCGCGGGGATCGCAACGGGTGTCATCGGGGGCTTCGCAGCATACTGCAGCTTCAGAAGGTCCCTCGGCTTGTCCCATCCTTCGGGCTTCGTCTGAGGGACGTAGCGATCGTAAGGCAGCGTTTGAAGGACTGTTGCGCTGCCGGGAGCGCCGATTCCGCGAACGAGCAGCATGACGCGCTCGCTGTTCGCGATCAGGATGTCCTTCACCTCGACCGGCCGCTCGAACAGTCCGCCGTCGTTGCCGACGTGCAGCATGGTCTGTTCTGGAAGCGCGAGGCGATAAACACGAGCGGCCGAGGCATTGATCACCCTCCAGAGCTGAACTTCACCGCTCCTGATGGTGATCGTCGGCATTACCTGCCCGTTCACCTGCAGGATGTTGCCTTCTCTTCCATTCGAGAGGTCGAAGTTGCCCTGGGGCGTCGAGGGGTCCTGAATGTCGACGGTTCCGTCAGCCTTCAGGCGATTGTCGGACAGAACTATGATCCTCTCGGTGATACCTCTCGGCAGTGGATCATCGTGCGCGCGGATGACCATCGATCCAAACAGTCCGTGAGCGATCTGGAACCCGGTAGACTGGTCAGGGTGCGGATGATACCAGTACGTGCCGGCACTGCCTTTCTCAGGCGTGAAGATGTAGTCGAACGTTTCGCCAGGGTTAACCGGATGGTACGGGCTTCCGTCCGACGTGTTTGGAATGTGGAGGCCATGCCAGTGAATCGTTGTCGGCATCGGGAGCCGGTTCACGAAATGAACGATGACCTTGTCGCCCTCGTAGACGTCGAGCGTAGGCCCCGGCACGCGGCCGTTATATGCATAGGAAGGAGTCAACGCGCCGGGTATCAGGGATAAACGCGTTGCCTCTGCGGTTATCGTGACCTCGACCGTGTTGGGTAACCGGGAGATGTTCAGAAGCACCGGGGGCCCGGGCACGACAGTCCTTGTGGGCGTAGGCGGGATGGGCTTGTAGTGGGAATGTCCCTGAGCCAGGACACAATGCGCAGCCGGGACAGACGCAAGCAGGCCAAGGAGCGCGAATTTCGACTTCATGCAGCGATCAATGGGAATACCGGTTAGGGAGTTCAGAAGTGGACGTCCATTGTCTGACCCAACTCCGCCGTTGTCAACCCAGCTTTGCTACTCGCCTGAGCCAGGTTCCTGACCGGAAGGAAGATTGTAATCGAACTCATAGGAATGGTTCCCGTCCGATATGGCGATGGCCATCGATCCTGTAAGCCCCTTCAAGTCTCCCGTTCCGGAATCCGGAATTACTTCGACTTTGAGCTTCCCCTCACCTCTCGTCATCGTGCCGGTGTGCTGCAGAATGAATGACCCATCACGGTCATGAAGCCGTCCGGTCACTTTCTCCAGCGCGACATACCCGGCTGAGCCTTTGGTCTCTGTCCCGGCGGCCAGCATCTCACCACGACTGGTGGCTTCCAGATCACCGTGAAACTGCTTGTCAATCATGAGACGGCCGATGCTCTCGTCCCCACTGGACTGAGGAGTGAGCTTTACGTCGAACGCGCCACGAGCGTGCATCGGCATCATTTCTCCTGAGAAACCTGAAGGTCGGTACACCGATGGAAGCGGGTCACAGTGTCCACTGCTCATCGGCGGTCGGGCCATAGATCGAGGGTAATGGAACGTCGAGCAGCCGCAGGTACACGCTGAGCTGCCCGCGGTGATGGATGAGGTGATTCAGGTGCTGGCGGACGGCGGGACCGCGCGCGAGCGAGAACAGCACTCTTTCCCCATGCTTGAGAGACCACATCGTTTCCATGTGGTCATCGCTGCTCTCGGCGATTGCTTCCCGTGCCTCGCGAACGTTGCTGTCGAACATTGCGAGGAGCGTCTCGGGCGTCTCCGAGCTGTACCCCGTTCCGCCCGCAAGATTGATGTCCGGCTCGCGCAGGGTCTTCGTGATCCAGCCGGGCATCCACGACACGAGCTGCGCCAGGTGCTCGATCGAAAAAGATTTAGCATGAGGCTTCCATGCGCCGGATCCGGCAGGAACGCGCTCGAGCAGGCGACGAGTAGTCGCCATCTCCTGATCGAATTCCGGGAGCAGCTTTTC
>DATAIM010000459.1:0-1992 GCA_036262655.1 Gemmatimonadaceae bacterium
AATCACGCCGGCATGGTTGCCACACGTTACCCAGCTCTTCGTGCCATTCAATATCCACGTGTCGCCGTCACGAACCGCCTGTGTGGTGAGCGATGCTGCATCAGAGCCGGATTCGGGCTCGGAAAGAGCGAATGCGCCGAGCACCTCTCCGCGCGCCATCGGTTTTAGAAAGCGCGCCTTCTGCTCGTCGTTGCCGAAGCGAAGGATCATTTGCGTCGGCAGAGAATTGTGCACGCTCATCAGTACAGCAGCGGACGCATCGACGGCGGCGATCTCTTCGAGTGCCACCAGATAGGTCGAAGTATCCAGGCCCAGCCCGTCATACTCTTCGGGAAGGAGCATTCCGAGAAATCCGAGCTCGCCCATCTTCGAGACCAGCGCAGGCTCGAAGTGCGCTCTCTCGTCCCAGTCGGCGATGTAAGGCGCGATCTCCTTCAGCGCAAAATCACGAGCCAGGTCGCGAATTCCACGCTGCTCCTCGCTCAGGTTCAGCAGGTCAGCTCTCACGACGCATATGTGTAGAAGCCGCGTCCGCTTTTCCGCCCCAGCCACCCAGCCGCAACGTATTTCCGAAGCAGTGGACAGGGCCGGTACTTGGGGTCCCCGAGTCCGTCGCGCAGCACGTCGAGAATGGCGACGCATGTGTCGAGTCCGATCAGATCGGCGAGCGCAAGTGGACCCATCGGGTGGTTCATACCGAGCTGCATGACCTTGTCGATAGCCTCAGGTTTTCCAACTCCCTCCATCAGGCAGTAAACCGCTTCGTTGATCATCGGCATCAGGATGCGATTCGAGACGAATCCCGGAAAGTCGTTAACCTCGACTGGTGTTTTCCCGAGCCGCGTGCTGAGCTCTACTACTTTTGCCGTCGTGTCGTCGGACGTCGCGAGCCCGCGAATGATCTCCACGAGCTTCATGAGCGGTACGGGATTCATGAAGTGCATGCCGACGACGTTTTCCGGCCGGCTCGTGTGAGCGGCAATCTCCGTAATGGAGATAGAGCTGGTGTTCGAGGCAAGGATCGCATCCGCATGAGCGATGCGATCGAGATCTGCGAAGATCCTGAACTTGAGCTCGGTATTCTCGGTTGCGGCTTCGACGATCAGGGCCGCGGCGTCCGCGCAGTCAAGCGAGGAGTCGAGTTCGATCCGGGACAACGTCGCTTCACGCTCGGTGTCCTGCAGGCTCCCCTTTTTCACCTGCCGCTCGAGATTCTTTTCTATCGTTGCCTTTCCCTTGTCGAGAGCCGCCTGTGACACGTCGATCATCGTGACGGGAAACCCAGCCTGCGCGAAAACGTGCGTGATACCATTTCCCATTTGCCCGGCGCCAATCACGGCGACTTTCTCCGGCATCCTCAGGACTCCATGCGACGCAACCGCCGCGCGTATAGGTAGATCATTACAGCGAACACTCCGACTGCGGCCGCAAAGCCGCCCTCCGGACCCCACGCACCTCCAGTAAGCCAGTCCGGACCAGCATCGACAACGCGATAATCGGGACTGCTCACCTTGATACCACTCACAGGGGTGTGCAGTCCCGCCGCCAGAAACCAGTTCCAGATGAAATGCGCGACAGTCGCTGCGTAAAGACTTTGCGTCGCCAGGAAGACAGAGCCGAGAAAGAACCCCGCCAGCATGACGATCGCGATCGACTGCGCGTCCGCCCCCGGATTCCACATGTGCAGCAGGCCGAAAGTTACGCTCGTCGAGATGAGCGTCCACCGCCAGCCGATCGCGTCCCTCAGAACCGCGAAAAGATATCCGCGGAGCAGAAGCTCTTCATAAAAAGCTCCGGGAAGGAGGTTGGCAAAGCTGATGCCCGCTGCAGCGCCTGAGCTTCCAGGCATCGAACCGACCGCCTTCAGGTCACCGGTCATCAACAGGAACAGCGACGGAATGGCGATCGGGAGGAGACCGTAGAGCAGTCCGGCGCCAAGCAGCCGCGGCTCCGACGCCGCGCGGTGAAGTCCCACGAACTCCCATCCAGATC
>DATAIM010000460.1:0-3934 GCA_036262655.1 Gemmatimonadaceae bacterium
CACCAGCGCGCGCAGCGGATCGTAGTGCTCGTCCACGACCCGCTCCTTCAACGGAATGATCGCGTTGTCGGTGATCCTGATGCCTTCGGGACAAACTTTCGTACAGCACTTGGTGATGTTGCAATAACCGATGCCGTGCGCCTCCTTGAGCTCCGAGGTGCGGTCGACGACATCGAGCGGGTGCATCTCGAGTGCTGCGACGTACGTGAGGAACCGTGGGCCGATGAAGGATTCATGCTTCGCGTGATCCCTCAGCACGTGGCAGACGTCCTGGCAGAGATAGCACTCGATGCATTTTCTATATTCCTGCACGCGATCGACGTCCCGCTGGGACATTCTCCACGTTCCATCGGCCGCATCGGGAGCGCGTGGCTTGAATCTGGAGATCCGCTTCTTGACCTGAAAATTCCATGACACATCCGTAACGAGATCGCGCAGGGGCGGGAAAGCCCGCATCGGCTCTACCGTAACCGGCTCGGTGAGGTCCAGATCGTTCAGTCGCGTCATGCACATCAACTTCGGCATCCCGTTCACTTCCGCCGAGCATGACCCGCACTTGCCCGCCTTGCAGTTCCAGCGGACGGCAAGGTCGTTTGCGCTCTCGGCCTGTATCTGGTGTATCGCGTCGAGGACTACCATCCCCTCGGTGACTTGGGTGGTATAGCTCTCGAGCCGGCCTCCGGTCGAATCACCACGCCATACCTTGAACGTCGCCCTGCGCGTCTCACCGCCGGCTGATGCGTCACTCCGCTCAGCGGCGCGCTGTCCGCTCTCTGCAATTCCGCGCTGAACGCTGGACGTCACTTGTTCTCCTCGATGATCTGCTCGAGGTCCGCGCGGATTTCCGGAATCGGGAGATGCGTGATGTTCATTGCGCCGTTGTCGCCGCGAGCGACGCCGATGTTGAAATTCGCGTAGGCGGCGTCCTTCTCCGGATAGTCGTCTCTGAAGTGCCCGCCACGGCTCTCCTTCCTCTCCAGCGCTGAGCGAGTGACCGCTTCGGCCACGGTCAGCAGATTGGAGAGATCGAGTGCGGTATGCCAGCCGGGATTGTATTCACGATTGCCGTTGACGCAGACACGTGCAGCCCGATCCCTGAGTGCGCCAAGGCCGTCGAGCGCCTGCTGCATCTCATCTTCACGACGAACGATTCCCACAAACCGCTGCATCATCTCCTGCAACGCGTGCTGGACCTGGTACGGACCTTCCGCCGATGTGCCGTCCGTTGCCGGCTCAAAGGGCTGCAATGCTCCGCGCACCGACTCGTCCACGAGCTCGGCTGAAAGGTTGCCAGACTGAGCGTCAGCCGCGTATCTGGCCGCATGCTCACCTGCAAGCTTGCCAAATACGAGGAGGTCTGAGAGAGAATTTCCGCCAAGGCGATTGGCTCCATGCAGCCCTGCGGCGGACTCGCCAGCAGCGAACAGTCCCGGGATGCTCGACATCTGGGTATCACCATCGACGCGAATGCCACCCATCACGTAGTGCGTCGTCGGCCCGACTTCCATCGGCTCAGACGTGATGTCGATGTCGGCGAGCTGCTTGAACTGGTGGTACATGCTCGGAAGCTTCTTCCGGATGTGATCCGCGGGGTTCTGGAGCTTGGACTTGATCCATGAGATGTCCAGAAAAACTCCCCCGTGCGGGCTCCCCCTTCCTTCTCTGACTTCGCGCATGATGCACCTGGCAACATGATCACGCGTTAGAAGCTCGGGCGGGCGGCGCGCATTCTTGTCACCCTGCACGTATCGCCAGCCTTCCTCCTCGTTGTCGGCCGTCTGCGACCGGTAGTTCTCGGGGATGTCGTCGAACATGAAGCGGCGGCCATCCTTGTTCACAAGGATGCCACCTTCGCCGCGTACCCCCTCGGTGACGAGAATTCCGCGCACACTCGGCGGCCACACCATTCCGGTTGGATGAAACTGAACGAACTCCATGTCCTGGAGCATGGCCCCGGCGCGATACGCGAGAGACTGGCCATCGCCAGTGTATTCCCAGCTGTTGCTGGTTACATGAAAAGCGCGTCCGATTCCGCCGGTAGCGAGCACGATGGCCTTGGCGGCAAACGAGCGGAACCTGCCGCGTTCCCGATCATAAGCGAGAGCACCCGCGATCCGCTCGCCATCCCGGAATAAATCGATCACCGTGCACTCCATGTGCACGTCGATCCCGAGATGGATCGCGTGATCCTGAAGCGTGCGGATCATCTCGAGTCCGGTGCGATCTCCCACGTGTGCAAGTCGCGGATACTTGTGTCCGCCGAAATTCCGCTGGAGGATGCGCCCGTCCGCTGTTCTGTCGAACACCGCGCCCCACGCTTCGAGCTCGCGTACCCGATCCGGCGCCTGCTGAGCGTGCAGCTCCGCCATCCGCCAGTTATTGAGATACTGCCCGCCGCGCATCGTATCGGCGAAGTGAATCCGCCAGTTGTCGCGATCGTCGACGTTCGCGAGCGCGGCCGCTACTCCGCCCTCCGCCATCACCGTGTGAGCCTTGCCAAGCAGTGACTTGCAGACGAGACCGACACGAGCGCCAGCATTGGCGGCCTCTATTGCGGCGCGCAGGCCCGCACCACCCGCTCCGACTACGAGCACGTCGTGCGTGAATGTCTCGACTTGAGGCATCTACAGAATTCTCAGGTCGGTCCAGACACCCATGGAGAGCATGCGGATGTAGATGTCACAGAACGCCACCATGAACAGGCTGCACCACGCCCAGCGCATGTGCCCGCGGTTGAGGCAGCTCGCGCATCGATATGCTGCCAGCCGCGCGGGTGCTTCCGATAACCGGTCAAGATACCCGCCCACCAGATGACGAAATGAATGACACCCGAGCGTGTATCCGCCCAGCAGGATAACGTTCGATACGAGAAGCAGTGTTCCCAACCCGATGCCGAACGTCGTCTTGCCTGTCGCGGCATCGGTAAACCACATCGCCTTCCATGCGTCGTACGAAAGGAACACGAGGAAGATCAGCGCGAAATAAAGAAAGTACCGGTGTACGTTCTGGATGATGAGCGGAAAGGAGCTCTCGCCGCGATATCCCTTCCTCGGCTCACCAACGGCGCAACTCGGCGGATCCGCCCAGAAGGCTTTGTAGTAGGCGCCGCGATAGTAGTAGCAGGTGAAGCGGAAGCCTGCCGGAAAGGGCAGGATGATGAGAGCCGGGGAAAACGGGAGCAGCGCCGGCCACCATCCGGGCTTCGGACCGAACCAGGAAGTCGGTGAATCGCCGAAGATGAGTGGCGAATAAAACGGCGAGAGGTAATTGCCGTATTCGTAATGCGCGTTCTGGAAAGCCGCCCATGTCGCGTAGACCAGAAAGCTCGAGAGAATGATGAAAACAACGACGGGTTGAACCCACCAGGCGTCGCGGCGCATGGTTTCTCCCCACCCGCGACGCCTGATCTGAACGACATCAACCCCCATTGACAGCTATTTCTCTTCGCGCTGTGTCTTGTCGGCGACGTAAAGCTCGAGGTAGCCGCACTCCTCGCAGACAAATGGCATCACCACGAGACCGGAGTTGGGATTGATCGTTCCTTCTGCTGCGCTCCCCTTCATGTTCACCAGCGCTTTCAGAGTCTCGGTCCGATTCATCCGCGCGTTGGGATGGTTGATGCAATAACGCTTACCTTCCTTGATGGGCATGCTCGAATTCCCGCGAAGAGGTTGTTGAGACGGTGCGCTAATGTACCGGCGCAGCAGGACGACAGCCAGAACCTTCGACTGGCCGATGACAGAAGGGCCACCGATGACCTGGTGGCCCTTACTTGTCTGTGTCGCTCCTCCGGCGATCAAGCTCTGATGCGCGCCCTGCCACCGCGGCGGTGCTTCATGCCGTCGTGCCGACCGTCCATTCTCTGCCTGCCACTCGCCTTGAGCTGATCGAGCCTGGCGCGCTGCTCCGCAGTGAGAACAGAGCGAATCTCCCG
>DATAIM010000461.1:0-6608 GCA_036262655.1 Gemmatimonadaceae bacterium
ACGACGAAAACCTTATCGAGCTTGCGAAGCAGAGCGGCGCAAAGATCGCCCTTCGCGGAGACACACTCACGATCACCGGCTCCCAGGAGGCGGTGGGTCGCGCGGGGCCTATTGCACGACGGATGATCGACACCGCGAAACAGCAGATGGAGCTCACCGCGGACGATGTGCTTCGCATGAGCATCGATACGCCGCGTGAAGGAAATGGCGCCGAGGATCTTCAGCGGATTGTTCTGCCCGGTATCCGTAAGGTCATTCAGCCGAAGACGAGCGGACAGAGTGAATACCTGAAGCTGATCGCGGAAAATGACATCGTCGTCGGCATCGGGCCGGCAGGAACGGGGAAGACGTACCTCGCAGTGGCCGCAGCCGTCGACGCGCTCGCACGAAAGCGCGTCCGCCGAATAGTTCTGGCGCGCCCGGCTGTCGAAGCAGGCGAGAGCCTCGGCTTCCTGCCGGGTGACCTTCAGGCGAAAGTCGACCCTTACCTCCGGCCGTTGTACGATGCGCTCGAGGATATGATGCCGCCCGAGCGCGTGCAGAAAGCGCTCGAAACTCGCACGATTGAGATCGCCCCGCTCGCGTACATGCGCGGGAGAACTCTCGCTGACGCGTTCGTCATTCTCGATGAAGCGCAGAACGCGACCAACGCGCAGATGAAAATGTTTCTCACACGCCTTGGTATCAATTCCAAGACTGTCATCACCGGCGACAAGACGCAGATTGACCTGCCTCGCCGCGAGGAATCGGGGCTCGTACAGATAGAGCGGATACTCCCGGGAATCGACGGTATCGGTTTCCATTATCTGAACGACTCGGACGTAGTGCGGCACCGCCTGGTCCGCGAGATAATCAAGGCATACGCGGAAGACGCAGGCAACTGACGGCATGAAGCCGTCGCGAGTAGTGGTGGATGTTTCATCTACCGTGCGGCAACCGGCGATTTCTACCGCGCGCGTGAAGAGACTGGTCGAGTCAACTCTTCGCGAGATGAAAATTCGGGACGCGCTCGTTTCAGTCGCCTTTGTCGGCCGCACGGCAATCGCACGCCTGAATCGGTCGTACCTCAAACACGACGGGCCAACCGACGTGATCTCGTTCGGCATGACACGCGACGCGCGCGGAGCACCGGTGATAGGCGACATCTACATCTGTCCGGAAATCGCGCGTCACAATGCCGCTGCCGCCGGAATCCCGGCGTCCGCCGAGCTGGCCAGACTCGTCGTTCATGGAACACTTCATGTCGCAGGGCTCGATCATCCCGTAGACGAATCCAGAGTGACATCGCCGATGTGGAAGAAACAGGAGCGAATCCTTGCCCGCGGCAACTGATCGGCTGCTCACCGACCTCGAAGCGGGTCGGAAGTCCGCATTGGCACGAGCCGTCAGCGTAGTCGAGAATCAGCGGGACGGTGTGGACGAGATTCTTGCGGCTATGCATCCGAAACTTGGGCGGGCACGCCGAATTGGAATCACCGGGCCTCCCGGTGCGGGGAAGAGCACCATCACCACTCTCGTCACCAGAGCTTTCCGCGATCGGGATCTGACTGTCGGAATCATCTGCGTCGACCCTACATCCCCATTCACCGGAGGTGCGCTTCTCGGCGACCGCGTGCGGATGGAGAGCGTTGCGCTCGACGAGGGAGTGTTCATCAGGTCGATGGCCACCCGCGGCTCACTGGGTGGGCTAGCCGCTTCGACGCGCGAGATCGCCGATGTGCTGGACGGCTTCGGATTCGATCGCGTGATCATCGAGACCGTAGGCGTCGGACAATCAGAGCTCGATGTCGCGCGAACAGCCGACACGACCATGGTCGTGCTCGTGCCCGAATCAGGTGATTCGATTCAAACTCTCAAGGCGGGAGTAATGGAGGTCGCCGACGTGTTCGTGATCAACAAGTCCGATAGACCCGGTGCGGACCGGTTGCGAAACGACGTCGAGCTCATGCTTGGTTTGAGGAAGGGCAACAGCTACTCGAACATGCCAGCTCATCACGGTGTGGACATGTCGAGGTTGATGAACCCCGCACGGGCGGCCCGCGAGGCGGCATCGACGGCTGAAGCGGATCACTGGACTCCGCCTGTCCTCCGCACGGTAGCGGTGAAGCAGGAGGGCATCGATACCGTCGTCGAGTCGCTCGACCGGCACTTCAATTATCTTGAACGCACCGGCGCATTGCGGCAGCGACGGCGTGAGCGCCTGACGGAGCGCGTTCTGGAAGTTGCCGAACGAAAGATTCGACGCCGGCTGATGGAGGATGAGACGGCGATGGAATGGGTGCGAAATCGCGTGGACGACCTCGAGGCTGGCGTGGTTACTCCATACGTCGTCGCCGATGATCTCCTCGCTGCGTATGGGAATCTTGTGAAAGGGGCGACAAAGTGACTTCGATCGATTCCGGCAGGGTAGAAAACTTTCAGCTCGCGGAAATAGATGAGAGCGAGCGGGAGAACGAGCGGCTGCGCGAGGAGATCGAGCAGTGGAAACAGCGGTACGCTGCGGCGAGAAAACGCGAGATCGCTTTCACCAATTCCGAAGCTGAGGTCAGCCCGCTCTACACAAGCCTTGATACCGAAGGTCTGCACGAAGCGGATCTCGGGCTTCCCGGGTTTTTCCCGTTTACACGCGGAATTCACCCCACAGGCTACCGCGGGAAGCTCTGGACGATGCGCCAGTTCGCCGGCTTTGGAAGCGCCCGCGACACTAACGAGAGGTACAAGTTTCTTCTCGCGCATGGCCAGACCGGCTTATCCGTCGCTTTCGACTTCCCGACGCTGATGGGATACGACTCGGATCATCCCCGGTCCGAGGGAGAAGTCGGCAAGTGCGGTGTCGCGATATCGAGTCTCGCCGACATGGAAGTGCTGTTTGACGGCATTCCGCTCGACAAGGTCTCTACATCGATGACCATCAATGGCCCGGCAGTCATTCTCTATGCGTTCTACCTTGCCGCGGCCGAAAAGCAGGGTGTCGATCTCAAGGATCTGCGGGGAACCATTCAGAACGACATCCTCAAGGAATACATGGCGCAGCACGCGTGGGTCTATCCCATCGAGCCTGCGCTCAGATTGATCGTTGACAACTTCGAATGGTCCGCCGAACAGGTCCCGCAGTGGAATACGATTTCTATTTCCGGTTATCACATCCGTGAGGCGGGCGCTACAGCGGCGCAGGAGCTCGCGTTTACACTTGCCGACGGATTCACGTACGTCGAGCGTGGGATAGCCCGCGGTCTGGATGTCGACTCGTTTGCGCCCCGGCTCTCGTTTTTCTGGGACATTCACAACGACTTCTTCGAGGAGATCGCGAAGCTCCGCGCGGCGCGTCGCATCTGGGCGCGTCACATGCGAGATCGATACGGCGCGAAGGATTCACGCTCGCTTGTCATGCGGTTTCACTCGCAAACCGCTGGTGTAACCCTCACCGCGCAGCAGCCCATGAACAACATCGTTCGCGTCGCCTACCAGGCGATGGCGGCAGTGCTGGGAGGAACGCAGTCGCTGCACACCAATTCGATGGACGAGACGCTCGCGCTGCCAACAGAAGAGTCGGTGCAGGTCGCGCTCCGAACGCAGCAGGTCCTTGCATACGAGACCGGGGTACCGAACGTCATCGACCCGCTCGGCGGCTCCTACTACGTGGAAGCGCTGACATCAAAGCTCGAGCAGGAAGCCGAAGAGCTCTTCCGTCAGATCGACGACGTCGGTGGCGTGGTCCGTGGCCTAGAGACGGGGTGGCTGCAGCGAAAAATCGCGGAATCCGCGGCGCGGCAGCAGTGGGAAATCGAGCAGCACCGCCGCGTGATCGTGGGAGTAAACGAGTTCGTAACCGATGAGCCGGAGCTGACGATACCGCTCCTCAAGATCGGCGACACCGACAGGGAGCAGCGCGAGCGTCTCGCGAATGTAAGAGCATCCCGCGACGCGAAGGTTGTCGAGCAGAGACTACAGTCGCTTCGCGACGCCGCTCGTACAACGGAGAACATGATGCCGCACATTCTCGACGCAGCGCGCGTATACTGCACACTCTACGAGATTCGCGCAGCGATGGAGGACGTATTCGGCGCGTACCGGGAGCCGGTATTCTTTTAGACGAAGAAAGCTGGTGCCTGGAGTCTTGAGCTTCCCCTGGACCTGATGACCTGATGTCCCCTCGCAAGTCCGGAACAAATGCTCCTCAGTGGTGGGAGAACTATTTCGATTCCCACTACCTTCTCGAGTACGAGCCGATCTTCACGCCCGAGCGGGACCGCGCGGAAGTCAGTCGCCTCGTCGACGTGCTCGGACTTCCGTCCGGAGCGAAAATCCTCGACGTGCCGTGCGGCCAGGGACGGCACGCCCACCTGCTGGCCGAGGCTGGGTTCGACGTATACGGGCTCGATTATTCAGAGCCGCTTCTCGATGTCGCCCGCGAGCGCGGAACGGGCCGAACACTTCATTACTCGCGCGGCGACATGCGCCGGCTGCCGCCACGATGGGGCGGAATGTTCGACGCAGTGGTAAATCTTTTTACATCGTTCGGATTCTTCTCAGACCCCGGAGACGATCGTCGCGTGATACTGGAATTCGCGCGTGTCCTGAAACCGGGTGGCGTTCTCGTGTGGCATGGCGGCAGTCGCGACGGGGTGATGGCGGGATTTCTTTCGCGCGACTGGTGGGAGACAAGCAACGGAACGCTCGTCGCGCACGAGCGGTCGTTCGACCCGCTCTCAGGCGTTCTTACCATCGAGTCGGCGTGGCGCGGAGTCGCGAAGCGTCCCGGCCGCAGGGTTCATCGCATCCGGCTATATACGGCGACCCGCATTGCCGAGCTTTGTGCTGAGGCCGGTCTCATTGTCGAGCAGGCTTTCGATGCGTTCAATGATCGGCCGCTGCGCCGCCGGTCGAGCGAAATGATGCTCGTTGCGCGAAAGACCTGACCGTCGTTTCCGTCAAAAACCAGCAGCGTTGCCGCAGTATCTCGACCTCTGCTAACTTTGTCGCCGATGAGACCAATCAGAGTAGTCGTCGCGAAACCGGGACTCGATGGACATGACCGGGGCGCGAAGGTCGTTGCGGCGGCTCTTCGTGACGCGGGAATGGAGGTGATTTACACCGGGCTGCACCAGACACCGGAGATGATCGCAGCGGCGGCGATTCAGGAGGACGCTGATGTGATAGGTCTCTCCATTCTCAGCGGCGCTCACATGACGCTTTTCCCCCGAGTCCGTCAGCTGGTCGACGCACAAGGTCGAGACGACATCCTGATCACTGGCGGGGGAATCATTCCGCGCGAGGACATGGAAGCTCTCCAGGACCAGGGCATCGGCAGGCTTTTCGGCCCCGGAACCCCTACAGCCGAGCTCATCGACTACATCAAGGAGTGGTTCGCCGCCCGCGAGGCTCAGGACACCGCGAAATCGGGCGTCTGACGTGACGTCGCGGTTGAGGGAGCTGAGCACCGAGATCCGCGAGCTCGAGGCGCGTCTTCGGCAAGGCGGTGGGAAGGAGCGCATTGCAAAGCTCCATGCGCAGGGGAAGTTGTCGGCCCGGGAGCGCGTCACGCGCCTCTGTGACCCCGGCTCCAGGTTTCTCGAGATCGGGCTCCTCATGGCCTACGATCAGTATGAAGGTCAGGCCCCTGCGGCTGGAGTCGTCACCGGTGTCGGAATGGTTCACGGGCGCGAAGCAGTCGTTGTCGCCAATGACGCTACCGTCAAGGCAGGCTCATGGTGGCCGGAAACCATCAGGAAGATCCTGCGGGCGCAGGAGATCGCAATGCGCTGCCGCGTGCCGATCATCTACCTCGTCGATTCAGCGGGCGTCAACCTGCCATATCAGGGTGGCGTTTTCCCCGGTCAGTACGGAGCTGCGCGCATCTTCTATTACAACTCGATCATGCGGCGGTACCTGCGGATTCCGCAGCTCGCGGCCGTGATGGGACAGTGCGTCGCGGGCGGAGCCTATCTGCCGGCACTCTCCGACGTGATCCTGATGGTGAAGGGAACGTCGTTCATGGGGCTGGGCGGTCCCAATCTGGTCAAGGGAGCCACGGGAGAGACTATCGACGCAGAAACGCTCGGCGGTGCCGTCACGCATACCGAGATCAGCGGTGTTGCTCATTATGCGACGGAAAATGAGGAGGAGTGTCTCTCTAAAATCCGGGACTTGGTCCAGCGGCTTCCCGGACCTGCCGGAGCAACCGAGCCTGAAGACGCGTACGCAGTACGCTTTCAGTTATCTGGCGACCGATGGGCTGCGCCGCAGGGCGACATGCGGGAGGATTCGAATCGCCGGAGCGCAGATGCTCTCTACGACCTGCTGCCTTCCGACCATCGTATGTCCTACGACATGCATCATCTCCTCGCCGCCATTCTCGACAACGGAGCACTCGACGAATTTCAATCGACGCTCGCTCGGGAAATGATCTGCGGCGATGGTGCGATCGACGGAATCCCGGTGGGTGTTATCGCGAACGGGCGCGGCCTGATCAAGGGAAGAAAAGGCGAGAAGCCACGGTTCGGCGGGATCATCTACTCGGAAAGCGCGGAGAAGGCCGCTTACTTCATCGAGCGATGTGACAGGCAAGGATTGCCAATCCTGTTCGTCCAGGACGTGTCGGGATTCAT
>DATAIM010000462.1:0-3786 GCA_036262655.1 Gemmatimonadaceae bacterium
ACGCAGGCCGCAAAGTGGCGATCGATGTTCGGCGGTCAGGTCTCGGCTCCGATCACTGTGCGCGCGATAATCAACCGGGGTGGCGAGCAGGGGGCGCAGCACTCGCAGTCACTGCAATCGTGGTTCGCTCATATTCCCGGGCTTCGTGTCGTGATGCCGTCGACGCCGACCGATGCGCGAGATCTCCTGATCGCCAGCGTTCTCTCCGATGATCCGGTGTTATATCTCGACGACAGGTGGCTCTACGGGCTGGAAGAAGAGCTGCCTCCAATTGAGGAGAGGAACCTCGCGCTCGAGGGACCCAAGCTCACGCGGACCGGACAGGATCTCACGCTCGTCGGATGCAGCTACAGCGCACACCTCTGTCGTGAAGCCGCCGCACGCCTCAGCGCGAACGGTATCGAGTGCGACGTCATCGACATCCGGGTGCTCAATCCGCTCGACTCCACTCTCCTCGTGAAGTCGGCGAAAAAGACCGGACGTCTTCTGGTCGTCGATGGAGACTGGAAGAACTGCGGAATGGCTGCGGAGATAATCGCATCCGTCATTGAAGCAGTCGACCCGCGTGTAATGCGCGCTTCTCCGCGTCGCGTCACGCTGCCCGACGCTCCTGCCCCAACGAGCAGCCCGCTCGAGCGGAGCTACTATCCTACGGTCGACTACATCGTACAGCGCGGCCTCGCGCTTGCCGGAGCACAGCAAGAAACTTTCGAATGAAGCGTCTGCTCGATATCACCGTGGCGACAGCGGGCCTGGTCCTTCTGTCGCCGCTTCTCGTCGTACTGTCAATCGCCATCTGGCTTCAGGATTATCATTCTCCGTTCTACATCGCGACGCGCGTGGGTCGCGGCGAGCGGCCTTTCAGAATGGTCAAGTTTCGGTCGATGGTCGTTCGCGCTGACAAAACCGGTGTTGACTCCACAGCGGGCGATGATCCCCGGATCACCGCGCTCGGAAGATTCACTCGCCGCTTCAAGCTCGATGAGATCCCTCAGCTGTGGAACGTGCTGTGGGGAAGCATGTCACTGGTTGGCCCGCGGCCCAATGTCGCGAGAGAAACGGCGCTTTACACGCCCGATGAGAAACGATTGCTGAGTGTCCGTCCCGGAATCACTGATCTCGCGTCGATCGTTTTTGCCGACGAAGGCGAGATTCTCCAGGGAAGTGCCGATCCCGATCTCAAGTACAATCAGGTGATACGGCCCTGGAAGTCGAGACTCGGCCTTCTTTACGTCCACGCTGAGCCAAGCATCGCCCGCGATCTAACCGTCATACTCTGTACGATCAAAGGCGCCATGGACCGCCGCGCTGCGCTCGCGGAAATTCAGGAGCTGGCGCGAAACCTGGGAGCCTCTCACGAGCTGCTCGACGTAATGAGCCGGCGCGGCCCCCTCCCTGCCGCTGCACCGCCCGGAGCGTCCGACATCGTACGCACGAGGGCAATCCCAGCCTGAGATCAGGCCCAGGACAGAGGCGCCCTCACTTCATCGAGCAGAAATCATCGGCGCTGGCATCTTTCGTCAACCGAATCGGGTTCGTTCCGTCGGCATTCATGATCCAGATGTCATTGTTTCCGGAGCGATTGCTCGTCCAGCAGATCTTGGTCGCGTTAAACGACCACGACGGGCGTGCATCTCCCGCGGGGTTGTTCGTGAGGTTCACCTGACCAAAGCCCAGCGGGAGCCCGTCCGAAAAGTCACCGACGTAGATCTCGAAGTTCCCGTCGCGGAAGCTGGTGAAAGCGATCTTCGTTCCCTCGGGTGACCAGGCTGGAAACTGATCGGCCCCGCCCGCCGACGTCCACCGGAGGATTGTGTTGCGGGTGTTGAAGAGGACGTAGATGTCGTCGTTCACCGAGTTGCGGTCAGCCTGAAACGCGATGTACCGCCCATCGGGCGAGAACCACGGATACGTGTCGGTCGCGAAATGATCCGTCAGGATCGTGGTAGTGTCGCCGGCAGATGAGTTGGTGACGAAAATCTCGAAGTTGCCCGTTCTGTTGCTTGAAAAAACAACGCGGCTCCCGTCGGGGGACCAGCTCGGCGCATCATCACTGAGCGGGTTCTGCGTCAGGTTCCGAACGCCTGTACCATCGGCGTTCATGATCCAGATGTCCTTGTTCCCGCTGCGCTCGGATACGAACACGATCGAACGTCCATCAGGTGACCATACGGGCCTGTAATCCCGCCCGGGGCTGCTGGTGAGGCGTGTCTCGTTCGTTCCGTCAGAGTTGATCGCATAGATCTCCTCGTTGCCGTCCCTGGTCGAAACGAACACTACCTTGGGCTCCGACAGGCGCGCTGATGGTCCGGTGGCTTCGATACAGCTCCCCACCGCGACAGCCAGTGCGAGAACGGTCGCAAACTGAACCGCGCGTTGAAACGTCACCGCAATACCTCCACGTACAGTCACCACCCGAGCGTGCTCAGCGTGATGGAAAAGTTATGACTCGACCTGTCGCCGATCGCCGTCACGTCCGTGCCACAGCCTCGCACTCGCTGCCAGAAGGTGTTGTAGCGTGTCACCTTCGAGTAATCCGCGCGTAGTCGGAAGAAGCGGTTCGTCCAGCCGGCGCGCACCCCCGGGTAAACTGTCACGTCGTGAAAGCAGCGGTGCGGGTTCGCCTTGAGAAAGAAAGCGTCGTTGTTGAAGCGTGTACGGCCGAAGTTCGCCCCCACCTGCAAGCCGCCCGTGTACCAGTCCGCCGCGAGCCACTCACCCGAAGAACCAGGTCCGATTCCGGTCGCGAGCATCTGACCTTCGTTCGTGTAGCCCTGCGTCACCGCACGGCTCGTGTAAAAAGATCCCGTTGGGCCAAAGCGATACGTGCTGCTCTGCTCGACGTTGGTGATCTCACCCTGCCGCCGGAAACGGGAGTTATCGCCGGTCGCCCGCACCCATTGCACTCCACTCGTGTAACCGCGCGTATGATTGGGAGTGAGCAGAAGACCTCTCAGCGACGGAAACTCGGTGCGGCCCCACTCCACGTACGTCTCGAGCCCGTAGCGCGGTAACGCCCAGTGCACGAAGACTGAGGTGATCTGGTCCGGGCCTGGAGTCATCGTCGAATCCGTAATCGGCAGTGCATTCGGACGGCCGGTATTCTTGAGGAAATCGAATGCTCCGCCGGCGACTCCGCCGTACCCGTCGACCGGCGCATAAACAGACCGCATCAATCCAAGACTCAACCCGGCGCTCGGCTTCTGCTTCCAGGTGACCGCGAACGCGCTGAGCGAGCGAACATCGTTGGTGACGTTGTCGTCGAAAAACTCCGATTCCTCGAGGGCACCGACGATCCAGCGGGCCTCGAAGACCCCAACTGGCCCTGCAAGTGGACGGCCGGTGCGCAGGAAGGCGTGCGGAAAACCCGCGGCATTGTCACTCAGAATCAGCGGATTTCTGAAAGCGGGTCCCCACCACTCGTTCTCCGTGGACCCGCCAACCTGTATCGGTCCAAGGGAAGCCGTGATGGAGGACTGCCCGGGATAGATCTTCTGAATCGACGCGCTGCCAAACCGGTATGGGAGATCGATCGAGTATGGAACGACATTGAATGGCGATGAGAACGGGCTCCTCGTCGCGGGCAGCGGGCGTGAAAACCGCAGGTCTGTAACATCGACCGTGTTGCTATAGTTCGTGGACGACACAAGCTCCGGTATTGCCACGATTCGGAGGGGGCCGAAATCCATGGCGACGCCTCCCAGAAGTCGAACATTGTATCCTTTCCCAGCCCAGAGAGCACCGTCGTTCTGGCCAAACGGAAGCTCACTGTTTATGACCGTCGTG
>DATAIM010000463.1:0-9151 GCA_036262655.1 Gemmatimonadaceae bacterium
CTGAGAGAGCCCGAGAGACTTCACCGCCTCTTCGGTTGAAGTGACCAGCATTTCCGACAGGACGCCGATCGCCGCGGCAGCAGCGATGAGCACTGCCACAGATTTTCTCAGCGACCACTTCGGCGGTGTCTCGTGGTTGGCAATGTCGCCGCCTTCCGAAAAGGCAGACCGGTGACTGATCATCGAGAAGACGAGGGACAGCAGATAGCACAGGATGAGCAGTGCCGCGACCCACAGCGACATGCTCACGGTCGCGCGGCGGAAGGGATCGGGGTGCAGGGCCCGGAAAACAGCCGGCATCACCAACCCGAGAACCGCCACGAGGAGCAGCGTGGAGCTCATGGCGCTCAAGTTCCGGTTGATTTGTTGCGACTTGTACTTGAGCCCGCCGGCGAGCTGCGCCGCTCCAAGCACGAGCAGGAGGTTTCCAAGGATCGAGCCCGTAATCGAAGCCTTCACGAGATCGATGAGGCCGGCGTTCAGTGCGAGCGCCGCAATCACGAGCTCGGCAAAATTCCCAAGCGTTGCATTGATCAGTCCCCCAGCGGTGGCGCCGGTATGACCCGCAAGCTCCTCGGTAGCTGTCCCAAGTACTCCCGAGAGGGGGACGATGGCCGCAGCACTCAATAAAAACACAACGATCGGCGATGCGTGCATCAGCTCCGCCGCAACGGCGATCGGAACGAAGGCGAGAAGAATGTAGAGGTATTTCACGGTACAGGGCGCGAAAACGTCAGCCAAACCGATCCGTCAGCAAACCGGCGCACTCGCGGATGAACGGATACGTACGCATCGATTGCGCTGAGAAAATGATTTGCCAGGACCAGGCCCGCGGTTTTCTCTGCACTCTTGAAGGCGGAGTTGCTCGACGCAATCGCGGACCGATATCTCTGAAATGCCTCCGGGGCGCCAAGCCAGGACCATCGGAGCTCCGCGCTGACCGCCCTCTCGACATAAAATCGAAGTGCCGCCTCATATTCCGGCGAGCTCGTGGAAGGGCGCACTTCAGGATCCCTCCAGAAAGTCTGCCGTGCGAGAAGCCATACGGAACCATTGTACGTCGCTGCATCGCGCTCGGGGTCGACCGCGCCGCCGGGGATGGCGTCGAACGCGCCGCTTGCCGCGAACTTCTCCATCCGCTCGTAATAATCCCAGGATCCGCCCGGGGCATCCGGCGAGAACTGCGCGCGTGCGACCGTGCGGGATAGTTCCCTGTACTGGTCGCGCGCGCGGGTCCCGTCCCGAAGCTCGCGGATGTAGAAGCCGACGCCTGCAGCCTCGAAGGCCAGATAGGCGAGACTTCTCTTCTGATGCATGAGTGCCTGACCGGCTCCGGGGAGTATTGCAGATGCAACGGTGACGACAGTGGCTGAGCGTGCAACGCCCGCCTGCGCCGTCTTCTGCGCGTGGGAGTTGGCCGGTGAAAAGAGGATGCCTACCGCGGCCGCCAGCCGAGACACCAGGTGGCACGTGCGCCAGTAAGGCGCGCGTCGATTGTCGGACATCAGAATGTGAATCTGAGTGAGATATACGTCGGCGTCTTTCCGGCGTCCTCCGAAAGGCCGCCAAAAGTGCGTGCGATGTCGAACAGCAGGCGTCCCGTGCCGAGACCGAACCCGACCGCGGCGTTTGCGCCATCGGTATCATTCACGATGTAACCACCGCGAAGATGCACTGTCTGCTGATATGTAAGATCGGCTCCCACGCGCGCTGAGGGCTCCTCCGCTGTTTCAGTTGCGATGACATCGCCGTCGAGCCGGAATCCGATGTCCGATACGTATTTCCGGATGACGCCAACATTGTAGGAAAGACCGATCTGCACTCGCGTCGGAAGCGGGTCCGCCTGCTCACGATCGTTGATCTGGAGCTTCGTGCCGATGTTACGGATCGCGGCACCCAGTCGGAACCCCGAGTCGAGAGGCAGCTCATACTGCGCACCAAAGTCGACAGCGCTCGACGTTGCGCTGAACGTAGAGACATTAGCGCACTGCCCCGAGCAGTCCACACGATACTGCAGCCTCTTGTATGTGACCCCGAGGCTCAGCCGCTGGCCGACCGCCGCGCCGAAGGTACCGGCGAACAGGATGTTGCGCGGTAGAACGATTCCGATCGGTGTCCCACCCGGATCAGTGATCTGCTGGGGGCCGAAATCGAGAACATTGATGGAGGCAGCGAACGCGCCGAGCGGTTTCCGCGGCAATACAATCGTAATCACGTCACCGCGCGCAGCGATGGTCTCCGAGTGGTGTATCGCGGCTTCGCGCTTTTCGTGACGCGCAATCGCCGCGGGATTCGACCATATCGACTCGCTACCGAGTCTCTCGGCGACGGTCGCCTGCCCCAGTCCTACAGTTTGTGCGCCGACGGGAAGAAGAAGAAAAAGGGCGCCGTCGTTGGTTGTGCCACCCTGTGCCCAGGCCGGGACGGGAGAGAGCGCGCCGATTGCTAGCGAAAGTCTCGCTGCCCTCGCAAAGAAACGACGCACGCTAGAGCGGCGTCGCCTCATCGATCAGCATGATCGGAATGTCGTCGCGCACCGGATAACGAAGAGAACACGCGTGACAAAGGAGGCTCGATTCGGCCTCGCGGTATTCCAGGTCACCCTTGCATTTCGGACAGACCAGTATCTCAAGCAGCTGCGCGTCTATGCTCATTCTCGCTCACCCTTTCCGACGTGATAACCGAATCGCTCGAGGGCCGAAGTGCTGCGTCGCCAGTTGGGAAGAACCTTGACCCAGAGATCCAGATAAACCTGCTCGCCGACAAACGCCTCGATCTTTTTCCGCGCTGCCTGGCCGAGCTCCCTGATACGTGTTCCTCTGGCACCAATGATGATGCGCTTCTGGCTGTCCCGCTCCACGTAGACTACCGCCCGAATGTACAACGGCGATCGACCTTCGCGGAACTCCTCGATTCCGACCGCCACGCTGTAGGGGACCTCGTCCTGCAGCTGTTCCAGCACCGTCTCGCGGACCATTTCTGCGACGAAGAATCGCACCGATTGCGTGCTTACGTCGTCGTCCGGATAAAGAAATGGACTCTCCGGCAGCGCGCCGGCGATGTTGGTCATGAGTGCGTCGACGGAGTCACCTGTTCGCGCCGAAACGAAGAGCCCGCTCGGGCACGCCACTTCCAGCTCCGCCCGCCGTGCTGGCGTCAGCAGGTCGGACTTGTTCAGAACTTCGAGCACCGGGGCCCGCGGCGGGTCTGGCAAGCCGGCAGCCTCATGTAATGGAGGAGGTGTGCCAGCCGAAGCATCTGCCAGATAAACGATTACGTCAGCCTCGTCAAGCGCGCGCAACGCCGTCGATCGCATTGCCTCCTGCAAGGCGTACTTCGGCTCGAGAAGCCCGGGAGTATCGAAAATGATCATCTGAACCGCCGCTGTCGTATGGATTCCGACGACGCGGTCGCGCGTCGATTGCGGCTTCTGGCTCGTGATCGCGAGCTTCTGACCAACGATTCGATTCAGCAGCGTCGACTTGCCGGCATTAGGTGCGCCCGCGACGGTGACGATTCCGGCTCGTGTCATTCTCACAATCTAATTCCGGCGCTTCACCTCCCTTTCCGTCGAAAGACCGCCGCGGGCGGAAGCGGTGCGGTCAGGCGCTGTTCAGCTCTCTCCGCGCCCGCGCGCGCGCTACGATCTCCAGGTAGCGCGGCACGACCGCGGATTCAGACCAGGTGCTGACGTAAGCTCGATACCCGTGGGCGCCAAGGTGATTGCGGTACGCCCAATCCGACTGGAGACGGCTCATGGACGCAAGTAGCTCTTCATCGGTCTGGAAGAGCTCCCCGCCGCCGGACTGTGCGATAGTCTCGGGGAAAGGACCAATGTTCCGCGCGATAACAGGAGTCCTGTAGCGGAACGACTCGACGATAACGATGCCGAATGTCTCGAAGCAGACCGACGGCACAATCGTGGCAATTGCATGCGTGTAGTATCTCGCGAGACTATCGGCGGGAATGCGCCCGACGAGCTTGACTCTTTCCGAATCACCACTGAGTCGAACGAGTTCGTCCGCATAGGTCCCATCACCCGCGACCAGAAGATCCGCGTTCGGGTACTCCCGGAAGAGCGGAATAACGTGCTGAAGACCTTTGATCTTCTCGAGTCGTCCAACAAAAATGAAATAGGGACGCTGATGCGGTCGCTCCCCCACCTCGCCTTCCCCGGGCACCGGGTCCGGAAGCAGGAAGGGCAGGACTTCCATTTCACGCGGGAAACCGAACTCGTAATGCTTCGTTCTGCTGAATTCACTCATCGCGATGAAGACGTCGATGTGCTCGAGCTGTCTCTCGAGCAGGCCGGTCATTCGCCACCACTGCGGAGGGCGGTGATATCGGAGCTGGCAGCGGAAGCACTGACGGGCGGGGCAAGGCTCGCGCTTGTGACGCCAGAGCACGTGGGTTGGGCACACGAGCCAGTGGTCGTGGGCGGTCATCAGGCGCGTCGCGTCGCCGCCGTAGGAGAAGACGCCCGGTCCTCCGGCGAGTGAAGGATTGTGAAAGTTGATGACGTCGTAACGGCCATCGTCGAGAATCTGCCGGAACCGGCGTCGATGAAGCGTGGGCCGTCCAAGCTGCTGTGAGAGAATGGGGGAGATAATCCCTGCACGGCTTTTCAGGGCGATTACTTCGACAGCGTCGTCTCCGTGCGTGCCGAGCGGCTCGACGCCGCCACTCAGCGCCAGATAAGCGTCGACATCATGCACCACTGTGACGTGATGGCCGCGCTTCACCAGCGCGCGTGCAAGCCGCTGAACGGCGATACCGTCGCCACCGAAATTATAGGGCGGGTAAAATGTTGTGACGAAGCAGAAACGCATTCTGGTCAGGTTCTGGGATCTACCGTGTTGGCGACCCGCCGCTTGATACCGATCACCTGGAAGAAGGGACCGACCCTGAGCAGCAATGGAATAACTGCGGGAATCCTGGCGAGCGAGTTGAAGGTCCGCGCCAGCAAGCGCCGCAATCCGCGCGAGGTTTCGATTTCTTCTGGTGGAATTCCAGGCACCCTCATCGTGATGTCGAATTTCGTGTGCGTGGCAAGAATACGTCGCAGCTCTGCGGGCGAAAGCAGTCGTGTACCGCTGTAATCCATTCCGCTCCGCGCTTTTACATAGGCTCTTTGATACTTCCGCGGCAGCCACCCAACACCCCAGACACGAACGTGAGGCTCAGGCGCCAGACTGAACCGGTTCGGGGTTGAGCATGCGAACACACCGCTCGTTTTCGTGACGCGGCTGGTCTCCGCGAGAGCCTGCTCGAGATGGTCGACGTGTTCGACAACATCGTACATCACAACGCCGCCCACGGCTTCGCTCGAGAGCGGGAGTCGCTCGGCGCTTGCGCAGGCAAGCGTTGCGGTATGCCCTTCCATTTCGATCAGTCGCTTGGCGACGACGAGTACCGACATGCGGTTGTCGATTCCGATCCCCTCCTTCCCTTCGCGGCTCGCCGCGAGCAGGAGCCCGCCAAGGCCGCACCCCAGATCGAGAAAGCGTCCGTGCTGAGTGACCGGCTGGAGCCATCCCGCCACCTCACGCTGCAAGCGATCCGGTGCGGCGATCGACTGGCGTGCGCGGAGGTCCGTGTCGCTTCGCGTCCATCCCTCCATGCCTTCGCGCACGCTGAAAAAAGAACGCACCAGCTGCTCCATCGTTTTTCCATCCGCGCCGGCAGCGATCTGTCGCGCCTCCTCGAAATCGGAGTCGCGGTCGCCGCTCCTATGACGCGGAAACCGGAGGTCTGGGATGTCGTCGACAGTCTCGTAAGATTGGCCGCAGTTGCTGCATCGGAGGTTTCCGCCGATAACCGGCCCCATCGGCTCCAGCGAGCCGAGGCATTCGGGACACTTCCAGATCGATGCGGGATCAGCGTCCAACCGGCGGCTCGTTTCGCAACGGAGGTGCCTGTTCGTCCAGCCGCAACTTACTGGATGAGAGTAGAAATGCTTCGCGCGGGAACGGTAAGGTTGAACGAGCCACCGCTCACCACGAGGTGACCAACCGAAGCAAGCTGTTCCTTTGCGGATGTCCGCACAACGCGAAGCTTCTCGAGTCCGGAAACCCCGCTGACCGAAAACTTTACTGGCTGGTCAGATTGACCGGAGTTCAGCGCGACGATCGTCACCCTTCCGTTGAGCACGAAAGCGGACACCCTCACGTCATCTGCGGTAGAAGTGACGAGAACTCGCCGCGCGCCTGGGCGCACGTAAGCCGCGTACTGTGCCATCTCGTAGCCGGGAGATGTGATGGAGAACCCGCTGTATTTGCCACCCGAGTGGTGAAGTGAAACGAGCTGAGAGGTATCGTTATCCCCGAAAAAGCCCCACATGTAATCGACGGCAGAAACGTTGTAATCGGAGAGGAGCGTGTGCACGAGTGAGGCCCACTCGAGAGGCGACCCGTCGGCCACCGAAAATTCGCTCATCCACAATGGTACGCCGTATTGCTCTGCAAGATCGGTCAACTCCTTCATCGTGCTGACCGGATAACCATAGAGGTGAGTCGCGAGCGCACCGACGTATTTGCGCGCTTCGGGATCACTCATCACGCTCCTGATGACCGGGACGGCGCTGATCGGATGGACGTCGTCCGGAATCACCAGCTTCGTCCTGAATCCCTCGTCTGCCAGCCGGCGGCCAAGGAGGATTACGGCATCATGAAAGAATTCCGGTGACGCCTTGATCGGCGGATAGCCCGGCTCGTTGACGATCGAGTACCACGCGAGCTCGACCCCCTGGGTTTTCCAGTAGCGGATCGCACGCATCGCCCAGTCCACGTAATCGGCAACGTTGGACTCATCCATCCACGTCTCGAGCAGGAGCGGAGAAAGCCACCACTCCCGCAGTCCGATCGAACGGGCTCTCTTGACGATATCGATGTGTCCATCGGCGAATACCCATACGGTGCGCATCGTGTCGGCGAGCGTAGGCTGCGTGCCTCTACTGAGGGCTAGAGGCCGTACTCGTGTGAGGCCGATTTTCTCATAGAGGACGCGCAGGACGGCGTCCTCCTCCGCGCTGGAGATCTGGAGCGAGTTCTCGGGTCCCCCATTCCGGCCGATCAGGTGCGGATCAGTGAAGATCCGCATGGACGTGCCGAAGCCTTGCATCTCCTGACGTAGCGCGGTGGCGTCTACTGTCACCGTACCGTTTGGCGTCTCGGGCTGAGTGACGAGTGGCCCTTCGGGTGGAGGCGGGGGCGTCGGTGGCGCCGGCGGAGTCGGGGGAGGCGACGCCGATGGAACAACGGGCTCAGCCGGCTGGCGCGGGCCGGAGTCGCAGCCCATCGACAGCGCCATTACAACAACCGTCCAGATGCGTAAAATCATGCAGGTCCGTCGGCGGAGATGGGCGGCACGCCAGCCGACTGTTCGATGAGCCATTCGACAATTAGGAACTGAGGCGATCTCATATCTTCACCTTTGCTGCTGTAAGACGCCGGAATGACGCCGAACGCCGTTCGCTGCGACTCTTCCCGGCATTGACGCAAGGAGTGGTCTCCGCGAATTTTAAGCCTACCTCAACCAGCCGACGCGGGCAAACCAGGCACACCCTTGCGGGCGTGACCGGCGGTCGACTCCAGGCTGCGCCGAAGTCGCGCTATCCGCATCCCGACAGAGTATCCACTCATGAAGACCGTGATCCTCGCCGGCGGACTCGGCACACGACTGGCTGAAGATACGGCCGTGCGACCAAAGCCGATGGTGGAGATCGGGGACCGTCCGATGCTCTGGCATATCATGGCGCTCTATGCCGCGCACGGCTTCAATGAATTCGTCGTAGCGTGCGGATACAAGGGCGAGGTCATCAAGCAGTACTTCGCCGACTTCTCCCACCACAATGCGGATTGGTCCATCGATCTGGCCACAGGAGAGCGAACCGTCACTCACCAGCGCGCGACCGACTGGAAGGTGCATCTCGTGGACACCGGGGCCGACACGCTTACGGGGGGACGTCTTCTCCAGCTCCGCAACGTCCTCGGTAACGAGACGTTCATGGTGACATACGGCGATGGGCTGAGCAATGTCAACGTGAAGGCACTGGTGGCGTTCCACAAGTCGCACGGCAAGCTTGCAACCGTTACGGCAGTCCACCCCCCGGCGAGGTTTGGAGAGATCGAGATCTCCGGCGAGCAGGTAAGTCGATTCTCCGAGAAGACTCAGACCCGGGTTGGATGGATCAATGGTGGTTTTTTTGTGTTCGAGCCCGGAGTACTCGACCTGATAGAGGGACCCGAATCATCCCTCGAGAAGGACGCGCTCGAGCGTCTCGCAAGCGATGGAAACCTGATGGCCTTCAAGCACGAGGGCTTTTGGCAGCCGATGGATACGTTGCGTGAGAAGCTCGCGCTGCAGGAGCTTTGGCAGAGCGGCAATCCGCCTTGGATGAAGTCTTGATCTCTGCGCTCAACAGCTGGTATGCCGGGAAGAGCGTATTCGTTACAGGCCATACCGGGTTCAAGGGCACATGGCTGACAAGCTGGCTCGTCGCGGCGGGCGCGAATGTGACGGGGTATGCACTCGCTCCGGACGCCTCCCGCCCGAGTCTTTTTCAGGTCGCAGGTCTGAGCGGCAGGATCCAATCGATAATTGCCGACATCTGCGACCGCGCCCGGCTGGATGAGGCACTCCGCTCGAGCGCACCTTCCATCGTTTTCCATCTTGCGGCTCAGTCATTGGTGCGACGGTCGTACGCTAATCCGGTGGAGACCTATCGGACGAACGTTCTCGGAACCGTTCAGCTTCTCGATGCACTTCGTTCGGTGCCTTCGGTAAAGGCGGTCGTCGTAGTAACGAGTGACAAGTGCTATGAAAATGACGGCACAGGTCGACTCTATTCTGAAAATGATCCCATGGGTGGGCACGATCCGTACAGCTCCAGCAAAGGATGTGCGGAGCTCGCAACCGCGGCGTTTCGTCACTCGTATTTCAGCTCCGATTCACCGGCGGTGGCAACGGCCCGTGCCGGAAATGTCATCGGGAGCGGCGATTGGTCGGAGGACAGACTAATCCCCGACATGATGGCTGCCGCGGCAAGTCATTCGGTCGTGACGATTCGCAACCCGGCCGCGATTCGGCCGTGGCAGTTTGTACTCGAGCCCCTTAGAGGATACCTGCTGCTCGGCCGCGCACTCGCTGATAG
>DATAIM010000464.1:0-2368 GCA_036262655.1 Gemmatimonadaceae bacterium
CACCCGGTGCAGCAGGCGATGCTCAATCAGGTAGCGCTATGGACGGGAACAGGGCCGTCACAGATAGCGATCGCCGTCGATGGATGTGGCGCCGCGGTTTTTGGGCTCCCACTCCATGGCATGGCGCGAGCGTATGCCCGCCTCGGGTCGGCGGCGCAGCGCGGGGAGGAGATTCCCGCTCGAATCGTCGCAGCGATGGGCAGGCACCCATTCCTCGTCGGTGGAACCGATCGTTTCGATTCGATTGTCATCGAGGAGACTGGAGGACGAGTCATCACGAAAGTCGGCGCAGAGGGTGTGCATTCCGCCGTGATACTCGATGCAGGAATCGGTGTGACTGTGAAAGTCGAAGATGGCAACCCTCGCGCCCAGCATCCGGCACTTCTGCGACTCCTTCAGGATCTCGATGCTCTGCCGGACCCGCTCCCGCCGCGTCTTGCTGAGCATCTCAGAAAGCCGGTCCGGAACTCCCGTGGTGAAATCGTCGGGGAAACCCGAACCTTTTCGCATCGGCCCGCGGGGAGTCCAGTCGAAGCCGCCGCGATTTGACTCCGCAGGCGTGCATCTGATGCCGCCGTACACTGAACCTGATCCCAGATTGGCATCCATTGATGAGCAGACCAAATGGCTCGTGCAGATTGCTGCAGCGATCGCGGGGGCTGATGAACAAACCACGCGCACACTGATGGAGCGGGCCGCTGGGCAAGTTGATCCGGCGGCGGTCGATGAGGTGATCATTCAGTCGTATCTGTTCGCGGGCTTTCCACGGACGCTCAACGCTGCCCGCGCATGGCGCACGGCCTCCGGAACCTCCGCCCCGGAAACGGATCCGACCGCCGAGCTTGCAAGTGGATCCGACTGGATCGCTCGAGGCGAGCAGACGTGCAAAACAGTCTACGGGGAGTCGTACGAGATGCTGAGGGAAAACGTGAGGGCGCTACACCCGGCACTCGATTCGTGGATGATCACCGACGGGTATGGAAAAGTTCTGTCCCGGCCGGGCTTGAGCCTTCGAACGCGCGAGCTTTGCATTGTTGCCGCGTGTGCTGCCAGCGGGCAGCAGCGTCAACTGCATTCGCACTTGCACGGCGCGTTGAACGCCGGCGCGTTGACCCAAGATCTAATGGCCACGCTTGATGCCCTTGGCGAGATCGTGGACCCGGAGCTGCTCGATCGATACCGCTCTCTCCTGTCACGCGTTGCCGCCAGCCGGCGTTCGGCGCCAGTGGAGTCAGCCGATGTTGGTTGATCGTGTGATTGTCAACATCGAGGCCGGAACCGGGGGATCGGGCTGCACGTCGTTCCGCAGGGAGCATCGCGTTCCGATGGGTGGCCCTGACGGAGGTGATGGCGGGCGCGGCGGCGACATTCTGGTGCGCGGTGACAGCAATCTCGCAACCCTGCTCGATTACACGTATCGCGATAGGTGGGCGGCCGAGCGCGGCGAGCATGGCATGGGCTCCAACAAAACGGGCCATTCAGGGTCCGACGTGGTTCTTCCCGTCCCCCCCGGTACCATCGTGCGCGACGCGGCGACCGGTGAGATCCTGGCTGAGATCCTCGAGGATGGCCAGGAAGCAATCGTGGCAAGAGGCGGACGCGGAGGAAAGGGGAACACCTTCTTTGCGACGGCAACTCATCAGTCCCCGCGCGAGTGGCAACCCGGTGAGGAGGGTGAGGCCAGAACACTCGAGCTCGAGCTCAAGCTGATCGCAGACGTTGGCCTGGTCGGTCAACCTAACGCGGGAAAATCGACTCTTCTCTCGGTCATCTCCGCAGCACGTCCCAAGATCGCCGAGTATCCGTTCACCACTCTCGCTCCCAACCTCGGTGTAGTGCAGCTCAGCGATCATCGAACCTTCGTCGCCGCGGACATCCCGGGAATCATCGAGGGTGCACATGAAGGGAAGGGGCTCGGTCTTCAATTTCTCCGGCACATCGAGAGAACGCGACTGCTGGCATTCCTGATTCCGATCGACGCGATGGACTGGCAGGCAGAATACGACCAGCTCCGGCATGAGATCGCGGCGCATTCGGACGAGCTTGCGCGCCGCCCCCATTGCGTTGTTTTCACAAAGATGGATCTCTTCGGCGAGGACTACATCCCACCCATCGAGACACAGGGAGCGTTCGCGACATTCGCGGTCAGCGCCGCCGCCCGGACTGGCCTCGACGACCTCCTCGCCTCATGGTGGCGGGAGCTGCTGACCATGAAGCAGAGCATTGCAGCGGGGGCCGCAAGATCAGAACTACCATTGCCTTAGCCGGCACAGTTAAAGTAAAATCTGTGGCTGTCGTTCATTGTTCCAGCGCATCGGCATGACGATCGCTCCACATCCGCCTAGAAACAGGTTGGAACCGGCTCCAG
>DATAIM010000465.1:0-6135 GCA_036262655.1 Gemmatimonadaceae bacterium
CCGGGCATGACGCTGCTTGCGCTTGCCCGGATTTCTTCGTGGTCGGTACCACCGCGGCCGCACGGTCCTTCATTGATGGAGTCACTGCGGGCGTGACAGGGGCAATCGCGGGCGCTGCAGTGCTTATGTCAGCCCGAATCCTCACGAGTATCGAAGCCGTCGTCATTTCTGTTCTTGTGATTCGGTCGATTACGCGGCTCCGAATCCCCGAGCCCATCATGATCGTCGCGGCGGCATGTAGCAACTGCGTCATGGGTTGGTTGTTTACGACGCGCTCTACGCCTGGCTTCAATACGCGCGCGACGAAACACGTTCATGGAACCCGCAGAAGAGCCGGCCTGAGCGAGCGGGTGTGAAGAACTCGTCGTGACCGAGCCTACGGTCGGACCGGAAGAGTCGAGCGCTGGCAGGCATCTCGAAAACCTCGGTTTTCGTGTTGAGCTCCTGCGCAACGATGTCGACGCAGGCGCATGTGCGCGTATCATGGCCACCTCTGAGCCGTGGATTACGCTCGGGCGCAGCTATGATGCGTCACTCGAAATTCTGCAGGATCCGACACGTGAGGTGCATGTCTTGAAGAGGGGGAGCGATGTTGTCGGTTTCATGATCCTCAACATGCGCGGTGCGTTCATCGGTTACATCCAGACAATCGCGCTTCGCGAAGACTGCCGCAGTCAGGGATTGGGAACACTGCTGATCGAGCTCGCCGAAGAGAGAATTTTTCGGGAAGCGCCGAACGTGTTCCTGTGCGTATCGTCGTTCAACGAGAGAGCACGCAAGCTCTATGAGCGGCTTGGCTACAAAGTCGTCGGAGAGCTGGAAGACTTTATCGTAGCGGGCTATTCCGAATGGCTCCTGCGAAAAACCAGAGAGCCAATTGCCGGATTCACCGTCCCCGAGCGCGAGTAAATGGCCAGGGACGGAATCGAACCGCCGACACGCGGATTTTCAGTCCGCTGCTCTACCAACTGAGCTACCTGGCCAGCCCTGCCACCTGCAATGATGCGGTTCGCAATGTAATTCTGGTCCTCCGACGCTGGAACCCCTCGATCCCTGCGGTACAAGTCGTGCTACCTGCGACCTGCCTCGGCCAATCGCAGTCGAAGACGACCAATTATCTGTGGAGAACCAATGAGCAAGCTGCTGCGCGGCGTAGCTGCGGGTTACGGCGCTAGAAAACTGACCGGGGGCTGCGGCTGCATGGGCATCATCGTCTTCATCATCCTATGGTACCTGCTTGGGAACTTCGGAATCTTCCGCTAAAGTTGCCGCTCCGGATGCATTGCGGGCTGCACAGACCGATCTGCGCACCCTCTATCGACTGATCAATCCCTCGGCCGTGTTCCATAGGTCGCCGTGATCACCGACTTGATTCCGCCGCGCAGATTGAAATCGCCGACGACCTTTATCCACGCTGGCTTTGATACCGCGGAGAGGTCGTCCAGAATGCGGTTTACCGCTCTCTCGTAGAAGATCCCATCGTTCCGGAAGCTCCAGAGATAGAGCTTGAGACTCTTGAGCTCCAGGCACAGCTCCGCGGGGACATAGGTGATCCTGATGATCCCAAAATCAGGTGCTCCACCTTTCAGGAGTGACAGCTCCTCCGCATCACTTTCGATCCCGCCCAGCGGGCAAAGCGACGTGAATTCGTTGCAGTCCATGTGGATTTCATAGCCGCGACCCGGATAGGGATTCGCGAACGTCTCCAGCAGCTCAGGCTGTGGCACTGATCACTGCTGTTGCGTCTTGTCCGTTCTGAGCTTGCGCGACATGTCCTCGAGGAGCCGCACCTCCTCGGTTGTCAGGCTCTCGATTCCATGCTTTGAAATCTTGTCGAGCACGAGATCCAGCCTCTCCGCCGCCTGTCTTGTCGAATCGGGGCTGATCCGGGGAATCGTGGCGGAACGCGCCGGTCTTGCCGCAACTGCGTTGCTCTTCGCAACCACGTCGTCGATACCCTCGCTGCGATCCGTGCGGGCACGACGGGGACGAGAGCGCGGAACTGCTCTCAACCCATCCTCCGGCTCTTCGGGAACAGGTGATACCCAGCGGCGGAAATTGTCCAGCCCGCCGAACGCCGACGCACGAAGATAGATCCACCCGAATGCCAGCCCACCGAGATGCGCGAACCAGCCAATGCCTGATCCACCTGAGGTCGACGAGATCCCCATCGCAAGGTTGATGAGCGCCAGCCACACGACGAGCCAGCGCGTCTTCATCGGAATGACAGCGAACAGGTACACTTCTTCGTCAGGCCAGCGGAGCGCGTACGCCAGCAAAACTCCCATCACCGCTGCGGATGCCCCGACGAGGCCGGCGTTACCCGAGAAGAGCAGGTGGGCTACCGCGCCACCGACTCCACACCACAGATAAAAGTATGTAAATCCCCGTGCACCCCACACGCTTTCGATGCGTGGACCGAACATCCACAGGGAAAGCATGTTGAACACGAGATGCCACAGGCCTGCATGAACGAACATGTAGGTGGCTAGCGCCCACCATTCTGATGGAAATCTCGCCGGATCGAGCCCGAAAATGCTGAACACCGGCTGAGGACCGAACAGTGTCAGCTGCAGGAAATACACGCCGACGTTCGCCGCTATCAGCCATTGGACGGCTGGCGTCATTCTGGGTTGCGAAGGCGGATCGTACAGCGTGTCGGACATATCGATGCCTGCGAGAATTGCTGCTCTTGTCTCTGGGTCCTGCTCTGCCGTATCTGCTTCTGTTCTACGTTCTTCCTGCTTTTACGTTCCCGTCTGCTCGCGACGCATCCGTCTGGGCTTTTCTCATTGCGAAAGCATTCTGTGATTCGAGCTTCACGATTGCCTCGCACAAGTCCGGAAATGACATTCCTGCTGCAGCAGCACCTTGCGGAATAAGGCTCAGCTCGGTCATCCCCGGCAGCGTGTTCGCTTCCAGACAGTAGAACTGCCCAGCGCTCCCATCATCATCGGACTGTGACAGCCGAAAATCAATCCGTGCATACCCGCTGAGCTTGAGAGCCCGGAAGGCCGCAAGGGCCTGTTGCTGTATCTGGCGGGTTCCGGCGGTTGAAAGCTTTGCCGGAAATTCTTCCGTCGCCATTCCCGCGGTGTACTTGCACTCGTAGTCGTAGATCTCGTGAACCGGCTTTATCTCGCCCACAGGAAGTGCAAGATCACCCAGTATTCCAACGGTAAGCTCGCGTCCGGGGATGAACTGCTCGATCATCACCTCGTCATCATAGCGCCATGCCTCTTCAATAGCGCCCTCGAGCTGCTCCCGCTTCTTGACGACGCTCAGTCCGACGGTGGATCCCTGCTTCGAGGGCTTTACAACAACAGGGTAGCCGAGGTTTCTCTCTACTTCTTCTACGGTCGCTGGAGCCATTAACCAATCCGGTGTCCTGACGCCCGCCGCGCGAAACAGAATCTTCGACAGGTCCTTGTCCATCGCAAGCGCGCTGGAAAGATGGCCGCTCCCGGTATATCTGATATGCGCCATGTCGAGGAGCGCCTGGAGCGTGCCGTCTTCTCCCTGGCCCCCATGCAGCGCAAGAAACACGACGTCCGCGTCTGCCAGCTCGGGCATTCGTTCGAGGGCGGGGAGGAACGCGCCTCCGGTCGTTGCGGCGAGAGCCTCGAGCGACGGCGGCTCGGTACCTACGGCACTCGAGGCAAGCCGCTCCTGCTCGGCCCCGCTTATCGGCCCACGCGATGGATCGAATGCGATGACGTCGTGGCCTTTCGACCTGAGCGCGAGAACGATCCGGATCCCCGAGGCCAGCGAAACGTTTCTCTCGGCGGAAGCCCCACCCATCAGTACAGTGATCTTCACTTTCTATCTGCTCATCATGTAGTGGAGCATGTCGGATCTGGTGACGATTCCCTCGATCGCGCCATTGTTTCTGACGAGCACCGCAGGGTTCGATTTGGACAGCAGCTTGACCACACTTTCGATCGGCTGATCGCTCGCGATCATCGGAAACGGCGAATCCATCACCTCGCTGACGGCTGCGTCGAGAAGCTTCGGATTCTCGAGGCTCTTCTGCGAGAGCGACCAGTCACTTACAGATCCGACACAATTCTGGCCGTCCATTACCGGCAGCTGTGATATGTCGTGCAGCGACATAAGCCCCAATGCTTGCCGCACGGGAGCTCCAGGCGCGGTGCTGATCACCCCCGGTGTGTCGCCTTCCTTCCTGCCAAGCACATGCTTCAGCGTGACGCGCGTCGAATCGAGCATCTGGTTCTCGCGCATCCACTCGTCGTTGTAGAGCTTCGACAGATACCGCTCACCTGTGTCACAAAGCACCGTCACGATGAACGCATTCGGGTCATTCACTTGACGCGCGACACGAAGCGCAACGTGGGCGATGAGCCCCGAAGAGCCACCCACGAAAAGTCCCTCTTCGCGCGTCAGGCGCCGCGCCATCGCAAACGACGCCTTATCGCTGACTGTCTCGAACTCGTCGATGACACTCATGTCGAGTGTCCCGGGAATCTTGTCCTGGCCAATTCCCTCGATCTTGTACGGAACGCCTTCGCGGATCTCCTTTCCATCCGTGCGCCAGTAATCAGCGAGTATCGACCCGACAGGGTCGCCGGCAATTACCCGGATCTCTGGATTTTTTTCCTTGAGATAACGGCCCACCCCGGTAATCGTCCCTCCCGTTCCCGCCGCCGCTACGAAATGCGTGATCCGCCCTTCAGTCTGCTCCCAGAGCTCCGGCCCCGTGAGCTCATAGTGCGCCTGCGGATTGGCATCGTTGTAGAACTGATCGGCGAGGATCGCATTCGGGGTTTCTTTCGCGATTCGTTTCGCCATCATCACGTAACTGTCCGGGTGATCGGGCGGAACCGCCGTAGGAGTGATGATCACCTCGGCACCAAACGCCTTCAGCAAGCGGACCTTTTCCTGCGACATCTTGTCCGGCATCGTGAAGATGCACTTGTACCCGCGAATTGCAGCAGCGATTGCAAGCGCGGTTCCCGTGTTTCCACTCGTACCCTCGACGATTGTCCCGCCCGGCTTCAGCCGTCCTTCACGCTCTGCACGGTCGATGATCGGAATCGCAATCCGATCCTTTACCGACCCGCCCGGATTGAAGAACTCGGCCTTCCCATACACGGGCGTGGTTATTCCGCGCGTAACAGAGTTGAGGCGGATCAGCGGAGTCCATGAGATCGTCTGAAGGACATTGTCGTACGGCCTGCGGTTCCGCCCCTGCACTGGCATCAGCGCGGCGTGCCGGCGGGTATTTCGGCGCCTGATTTTCGAAGTATGGTGTCGCCCGGCAGCGGGGGTGCATCGGGATGCCGGAAGTAGACCGGGAAGAGAATCGACACTGGGACCGGCTGCCCACGCGTCTTGGCAGGAATAAATCGAAGCTCACTCGATCCTTTTACGGCAGCGGAATCCATGGGTGCGAAGCCCGATGTTTCCGCAACATGAGTCGACTCTGCGACAATCTGCCCTTCCTTGTCGATGAACACTCGGAGCGTGACGTTCGCCTGGATTTTTTTCGAGTAGAGCGAAGGCGGATACCTGAACGGAAGCTCTTTGTTCAGCATGAGGGGGAGCACGTCCGGTCTTGGGCCAACACCGGGGAAGGACCCGTTTGATCCTGCATCCTTTCGGCAACCGCTGATCATTGCCGATATCGCCACGCTCATGATCCCCATTACCTGCCATTTCGTTCCCATCACGATAATCTACCCCTGCCTTGCACGCGTAACGAGTTGACTGAGAAGTGTCAGCGCTTCGAGCGGAGTCATGGAATCAGGAGTGAGCCCGCGCAGCTCGCTTAGAACAGGATGAGGAGCCGAAGTGAAGAGCCCCAGCTGGTCATCGCCCTGTCCCCGTGATGCATTGGTCCCTGTCTGCTGTTTCCGCCCCGACCGATGCGCATCTCCCCCGCCGAGCGCAGAGACGATCTGTTCACCCTCGAACAGGGCAAGCAATTTCCTCGCCCGCTCGAGGACCGTCGTTGGAAGCCCCGCGAGACGCGCCACCTCGATCCCGTAAGAACGGTTGGCGCCCCCGGGGACCAGGCGGTGAAGAAACAGTACCCGGTCGCCTGCTTCTCTGACAGCGACGCTATAGTTGCAAGCTGCTACTAATTCATCGGTCAGCTGAGTGAGCTCGTGATAG
>DATAIM010000466.1:0-5796 GCA_036262655.1 Gemmatimonadaceae bacterium
AAATATCGGTAAATTTCGGAGTCTCCGAGCGTGACATGCCACGGAGTTCAACGACAACAAGGGGACGGATGAGATGGCTGTATCGGTGATGGGCGAGGACAAGAAAAAGGCGTTGAACCTGGCGATCGCGCAGATCGAGAAGAACTGCGGCAAGGGCTCGATCATGAAGATGGGCTCGGACACTGCGCGTGTTCGCATCGATGCAATCCCGACAGGGGCGATCAACCTCGACGCGGCGATCGGCGTGGGCGGGATTCCGCGGGGCCGCGTAACGGAAATTTACGGTCCCGAGTCGAGCGGCAAAACGACGCTTTGTCTGCACGTGGTCGCGAATGCGCAGCGCGCGGGTGGTGTCGCCGCATACATCGACGCCGAGCACGCGCTCGATACCGACTACGCGCAGAAGCTTGGCGTCGACATCGACAGCCTGCTCGTGTCGCAGCCTGACACCGGTGAGCAGGCGATGGAGATCTGCGAGATTCTCGTGCGCTCGGGCGCTGTCGACGTCGTGGTCATCGATTCGGTCGCCGCCCTGGTTCCAAGGGCCGAGATCGAGGGCGACATGGGAGATTCGCATGTCGGGTTGCAGGCGCGGCTCATGAGCCAGGCGCTTCGCAAGCTTACGGGTGCAATTGCGCGCTCGAAGACGTCGGTGATCTTCATCAATCAGCTGCGGGAGAAGATCGGGGTGATGTTCGGGAATCCTGAGACGACGACTGGGGGCAAAGCACTCAAATTCTACGCTTCCGTGCGGCTGGATATCCGGCGGATCGCGGCCGTCAAGGAGAAGGAGGACGTTGTTGGGTCCCACGTCAGGGTAAAGGTGGTGAAAAACAAGGTTGCTCCTCCTTTCAAGCAGGCCGAATTCGACATTATGTACGCGGAGGGTATCAGTCACGCATCGTTGGTGCTGGACATTGCGGCAGAATCTGGTATCATCGACAAGTCGGGTGCGTGGTACAGCTACGGGTCTCAGCGGATCGGGCAGGGCCGTGAGAACGCGAAGATGTACCTGAAGGACAATCCCGCGCTGATGGCCGAGGTAGAGGAAAAGGTGAAGACGGTGCTCGGGATCCGCAGTGGAAATGAGGAAGCGGAGTCTGAGCCGGCAGAAGAGTAGATAGCGGCGCCTATTGGAGGTCACGGCTACCGGTAGGTGATCGCGAGGGGTCGAGCGAAGGTTCGTAGGGTGGGGGCCCGGTGTCTCCACGCAGAACTTCTCGTTTGGCCCCGACTCTTTTCTGATCCTCTGATTCCGAAAACTGACGAGACCCATGGCCCGCGCCGCTTACGATTACGCGCTCGAACTGCTCGCCATACGTGCGTACACCACGCGGAATCTCCAGAGGAAGCTGATCGATCGGGATTACCCCGACGATGAAGTGGCGGCGGCCGTCGAGCGGCTGCAGTCGGCGGGCCTTCTCGATGACGAGAGGTATGCCCAGGAGTATGCGCGACAGAAGCTGACATTCGGTTCCGCGTCAGTCCGCCGTGTTCAACAGGATCTCCTGCGAAGAGGGGTTGCATCCGCTTTGATTCAGAGCGCGATCGATTCGGTGATGGCAGACGAGCCGGTGGATATCGATGGATCGATCGAGCGGCTGGTGCGAAGGAAGCTTGCGTCGATGGGCGAGCTCGAAACTGATGTTCGGCGGCGCCGTCTTTTCGCTTTTCTTGCGCGGCGCGGGTTCGACCTCGATGACATCAGTCGTTCTATCGAGCGGCATCTTCCCCGAGGGTGGCACGACTCGTCACCGGTGAAGCTGCCAGCAGGATGCGCTACCTCGGCCGCGTCGAGCGTGTTCTTTCGGTTGGCGGCGTCAGATCACAAATATTACGAGGCCGCCTCAGGCTGCTTGTCTCCAACTATCACTCGCTTGTTTTGTACTTGACATGTGAACAGCGGTTTCATTAAAGTTGTTGCCACTGCCAGATCCACAAGACTCGCCGGAGGGGTGAGAGTAGACTGGAATGGCAGGAGTCCTACTGCAGGATATATCCGAGTATCGCGCTTCTAGTGATCTCGGATATGCGCCTGTAGCGAAAAAAGCCGGGAGCGGAGCGTGCCTGGACCTGCACGCCGAGCTGAAGTACTCGGTCCAAGTTCTCCTACGATAAGGGCACCCCGGCCGCGAGGCCGGTCCGCAAAGCCAAGGATCTCAATCCGAGACAGCCTGGCCGTCGAAAAGGAAATCGGTTTATCCGACAACCTTTTACGATCACGGAGTAGCAGCATGAAAAACCACGTAGTCTCCCGCCTGGCGCTTCTCAGCGCGTCCGCTCTCTTCATCGCGGCATGTTCCACCAGCGAAGGTCCCGCTTCCCGCATTGCTGCACCCGATGCGCCGTCACTCGACTTCGGAGTCTCCGAGGCTGGTGTTGTCAATGTGTGCCTCGATGCGAATTCGGCACCGGGCACTTACACGTTTACAATGACGAATGTTGTTTCCAACACAGGTGACGTAATCGCCTCGAGCCCGCAGCAGATCACCCTTGGAGTTGGACCGCAGTGCTTCGATCCGATCACGCGCGACGTCAACTCCAGCAACCCGAACGGTGTCAGCTCTGCCACCATCACCGCTTCGACTAGTGCATCTGGAACCTTCAGCTTCACCTGCAGTGATGACATTGGAAATGGTGACCCCTTCTGCAGCGCCACCAGCGGAACCAACCCGGTCACTATGAGCGCGAACAGCTTCCACGGCTCGACCACGACGTTCCTGTTCACGGCGACCCCGGTGCCTTCAACAGCCGTCTTCGTGATCGGCGATGTCGAACCACACGGTATTGGCGCAACGGTTAACTTCTGGGGCGCGCAATGGTGGAAGAACAACTTCATGAGCGGTTTCGTCGCCACGGGCGTCGCATCGTTCAAGGGTTTTGCAACCACTGACAATCTGACTTGCGGTGGCACCTGGATTTCGCGGGTCGGCAACAGCCCGCCGCCCCCGGCGACGCTGCCTACTAACGTTACGATCATTGTGACCAGCACTGTTGGTAAGAGTGGTCCCGACATCACCGGCAACATCGTCCAGATCGTGAATGTCACACAGGATGGCGGATACGGCCCGGCCCCCGGGAAAACGGGTAATGGTGTCGTCACATCCGTCGTTTGCCCGGTTACCTGACGGCAAGAGAAGCAGACGCTCGCTGCATGCCAGGATTAGATGCGGGGGCCTCGAAAGAGGCCCCCGTTTTCTTTTCCGCTTATTACGCGTCTCGGTAAACGGCAGGTGAGTCCTGGGCCAGGAAACCCCGGGAGAAGATATATTGGGTGATGCAGTCATCACTCATCCGGACGCGCTTCCTCGAATACTTCGAGCGGCAAGATCATGCAGTTCGACCGAGCGGGTCTCTCGTTCCTTCGGACGATCCTACGCTGCTCTTCGCCAACGCCGGCATGGTGCAGTTCAAGCGCGTCTTTCTCGGCCACGAGAACCCGGAGTTCGGCCGACGCGCGACTACTTCACAGAAGTGCGTGCGTGCAGGCGGCAAGCACAACGACCTCGAGCAGGTGGGCCACACCGCACGGCACCACACTTTCTTCGAGATGCTCGGGAATTTCTCGTTTGGCGACTACTTCAAGCGCGACGCCATTCGCTTTGCATGGGAGTTTCTCACTGTCGACATGAATCTCGACCCGGCGCATCTGCGTGTCACTGTGTTCGAAGAAGACGACGAGGCGCACTCGCTCTGGCGCGAGATTGCCGGGTTTCCGGCGTCACGCGTGTACCGGCTGGGCGCACACGACAACTTCTGGCAGATGGCGGACACCGGTCCGTGCGGGCCATGCTCCGAGATCTTTGTCGATCTTGCCCACCTGGCAAGAGATTGGCGCCTGCCCGCGGGAGCAACGGGCGAATGGACCGAAAGGGACCGCGCGGAGTTCACGACTGATGCGTTCGTCGAAGCGGTAGAAGCAGGGCGTTTCCTGGAGATCTGGAATCTCGTCTTCATGCAATTCGACAGACAGACAGACGGAACGCTCGTGCCCTTGCCCCGACCGTCTGTCGACACCGGCATGGGGCTCGAGCGCGTCTCGGCGGTGCTTCAGGGTGTGACCAACAACTATCACACGGATAATTTCACGCACCTGATCGAGACGATCGAAGCGGTTACCGGCATTCCGTACCGCGGCAGGGAATCAGACTCGCCTTACTGGCACGAGCTGTCCGGAGTTGCCAGAGCCGACGTTGCGCGCTCTGCGGCGGTGAAGCAGGGAAATAGAGTTCACGCGGATCCGGCGTCATTTCGCGTCATAGCAGATCACGCGCGCTCCGTAGCTTTTCTTCTCGCCGATGGAGTGTTTCCCGCCAATGACGGGCGCGGTTACGTACTCCGCCGCATACTTCGCAGGGCTGTTCGCCACGCGTGGCTACTCGGCCGCGGTTCGCCGACGCTGGTCGACGTCGTGCAGCGGGTAATCGAAACACTTGGCGATGTCTATCCGGAGCTTCGGCAGCGCGAGCGCCACATTCTCGAAACGACACGGGCCGAAGAGCAACGCTTTCTTTCAACCATCGAAGGCGGCATGAAGCGCTTCGATGAGCTCGCCCCCGAGATTACGACGCAAGGCGCCGAGCCCATCAGGGGAACGATATCGGGTGACGATGTATTCAAGCTATACGACACATTCGGGTTTCCCATCGATCTGACCGAGCTGATGGCGCGCGAGCGTGGCTACACAGTTGACGTCGCCGGATTCGAGGCAGCGCTTGCGGCGCAGCGGACGCAATCACAGGAGGAGCGCAAGTCCAGGAAGATCGGAATGGGTACCGATCAGCTCGCTGACACCACATGGATCCCGCCCGAGGCAGTGAGATTCGTGGGCTATCAGGCCATCGAGTCTGACACCGAAGTGATTGCAGTCCGCGAGCTATCTGATAATCGGGTTGCGGTCATGCTGCGTGAGACTCCTTTCTATGCCGAATCCGGTGGACAGGTTTCAGATCGCGGTTTGGTCGTTGGTGACGGATGGCGGCTGGATGTGGACGAGGTCCGGCGGATCGAAGGTAAGCTCACTGTGATCGGAAACGCGAAAGGACGCGTCTCGGCGGGCCGCGCGAAGGCTACCGTCCCCAGAGACGTGCGTCTCGACACGGAGCGCAACCACACTGCCACTCATCTCCTGCACGCGGCACTTCGAACAGTGCTTGGCGAGCATGTTCATCAGGCTGGCTCGCTTGTCGCACCTGAGCGGCTTCGGTTTGATTTCACCCATCACGGACCGATGACTGATCCCGAGCTCCGCGAGGTGGAAGAGATCGTCAACCGCGGAGTTCTCTCTGCGATTCCGCTCGACATCAAAGAGAAAGCTTACGCGGAGGCGGTCGCGAGTGGCGCGATGGCGCTCTTTGGTGAAAAGTACGGCGATGTAGTGCGAGTGGTGTCGATCCCTGGCGTTTCGGCCGAGCTGTGTGGAGGAACTCATGTCAGGAATACGGCCGAGATTGCGCTGTTTCAGATTGTCGGAGAAACCGGTGTGGCTGCCGGTGTAAGGCGCATCGAAGCCGTCACGGGACCTCGTGCGTACGACCTCGTCGACGAGAGACGCCGGACGCTGGAGGAGATGGCAACGCTCCTTCGCTCGTCTCCGAACGCAGCGGTGAGGCGGCTGCAGTCGGTTCTGGATGAGCGGCGAGTTCTCGAAAGGAGACTCGACGAGGCGCTGAAAACGGGCGGCTCGAGTGGCGTGCAGCAGCTGATGGATCGTGCAGTCGACATAGAGGGAATCACTGTCGTCGCTGGTGCGGTACCGGCCGTCGACATGAAATCGTTGCAGACGCTCGGTGATAC
>DATAIM010000467.1:0-5158 GCA_036262655.1 Gemmatimonadaceae bacterium
CTGGGCTTTGCGACGGCTCGCTGGTCGCCGCCAATGCCATGACCGAGCCAGGCTCCGGCTCTGACGCTTTTGCGCTCGTCACTCGGGCTGACCTCGACACTGACGGCTTCGTGCTGAATGGAGCAAAGACGTTTGCGTCCAACGCCCCATGCGCGGACGTGTTCATTACGTACGCTTCGAATGACTCCGCAAAGGGCTACCACGGAGGTGTCACCGCTTTCATCGTTCCGCGAAAAACGCCGGGATTCAGAACAGGGCCCAGGTTCCGGAAGCTCGGCCTCCGCTCCAGCCACATGGGCGAAGTAATCTTCGAGAACGCGTTGGTTTCCCACGACGCAGTGCTCGGTACAGTGGGTGGAGGCGGGCCGATCTTCGCGCAATCGATGGACTGGGAGCGCGTCTGCCTCGGTGCAATACACGTTGGCGCCATGCAGCGGCTTCTCGAGTCATGCATCAGGCACGCGAGAACCCACAAGGTCGGCGGTACGGCGATTGGGAAGTCGCAAAGCGTATCGCACCGTATCGCTGACATGAAGGTGCGGCTCGATGCTTCACGCACGCTGATGTATCGGGCTGCGGCTTCGCTCGAAACGAGTCGCAATGTCTCGATGGATGCGGCAATAGCGAAGCTTTTCGTGAGTGAATCCTTCGTCGCCTGTGCGCAATCTGCCAGCGCGATATTCGCTGATGAGGGAGTCATCGCCGGACACGAGGCGGAGCGGACGCTGCGCGATGCGCTCGCGAGCACCATCTACTCCGGGACTTCCGAAATCCAGCGGAACATCATCTCCCGCTGGCTGGGTCTGTAGCGACCCGCCGCGAGAACGGACCGTCGATTCTCAACTCGACAACGGCACAGCGTTTGGAACGTCTCCGGATAGTAGTCATGGGCTATGTCGTGCGCGGCCCCATCGGTGGGATGGCATGGCACCACATGCAGTATTTCTTGGGACTCGCGCGCCTCGGCCATGATGTTCTATTCCTCGAGGAGAGTGGGGAATACGCGAACTGCTACGATCCAGAGAGACACGTACTGGACTGGGATCCGACCTATGGCCTGCGCTTCGCGGCGGACGCTTTTTCGCGATTCGGGCTGAGCGACCAGTGGGCATACTACGACGTGCCAACTGCTCAATGGCTCGGTCCGGCGGGGCCCACGGCTGAGGCTTTTACACGCTCGGCGGATGTGGTGCTCAATCTCTCCGGCGTAAATCCCCTTCGGGACTGGTCGGAGAAGGCGCCAATCCGGATCCTCGTCGATACTGATCCGGTTTTCACGCAGGTTCGGCATCTCACTATCGACTCTCTTAGAAATCAAGCCGTCAGGCATAACGCGTTCTTCACATTCGCCGAGAATGTCGAGCGCGGGACTGCGCAGCTTCCGGATGATGGGTTCGACTGGCTCCCCACGCGACAACCTGTCGTACTCGATGCCTGGCCAGTCAATCGAGCGCCGAGTGGGGGATCCTACACGACCGTAATGCAGTGGCAGAGCTACACGCCCGTTGAATATTCGGGACGCTGGTATGGGACGAAATCCACGTCCTTCAAGCGCTTTATCGATCTCCCATCGCGCGTTCCCGTCGCTCTCGAAATGGCGCTGGGCAGCGAGGATGCACCGAGGGAAATGTTGACCGAAAAAGGATGGTCAATCCGCGACCCGCTCGATGTCGCCCGGTCACCCTGGGATTACCAGAAATACATTCAGGGCTCGCGTGCCGGGTTCAGCGTAGCAAAGCACGGCTACGTAGTCAGCAACAGCGGATGGTTCAGCGAGCGCAGCGCCTGTTACCTCGCGAGCGGGAGGCCAGTGATCACGCAGGAAACAGGGTTCTCGGAGTATTTTCCGTCCGACGCGGGAGTGTTCGCGTACACGAATACCGCCCAGCTGCTCGCCGCAATCGATGAGCTCGAGCGCAACTACGAGTATCACGCGGAGCGAACCCGGCAATCGGCCGAATTCTTTGATTCCCGCTCCGTTCTTCCGCGCCTGCTGGCTGACGCAATACGCACCGTCGCGCCATAATCGTGTAACGCTGCTTCGCTCGAGGTTGCGCGCGATTGCAAGTACGTCACGATTGTGAAAGACGAACGCGCTGGAGTATCGTACGAGAAACATGATTCAGCCCTGCAACCAATCTCTCAATGCGTGCATCACTCCCCATTCTCGCGTTCGCCCTGGCTGCCGGCGGTTCCTCGCCTCTGCTTTTCGACAAACCTGCGCCCCTGATCTCTGCCAGAGCTCGCGTCGACACAGTGTTCGTCCGGGACGGGCTGGCACCGATCGATTACGATGAGCTGGCGCGACGCGTCGCATCGAGACTGGAAAAAAGGGAGAGAGGCACTCAGGTCATCGATGGCAATCTGGTGGTGACAGGGCGGCTGTCCGTCGGCGGGCCTCCCGATCCGGGGCTTGACTATGCACTTACCGTCCGTGCGCCGAACGCGGCAACGATCCGGCTGATATCGAATGAAGCGCTAAAGGATCCGCAGCGTCTCGATTCACAGCACCGCCACGTTGGAACGCTGAGTCTGGGTCAGGATGGCGGATTGAGGCTGGAGCAGAACAATACCTGTTATCCGGACGAGCGGGGTTGCGCCGCTGACGACAAGGCGCGGCGACATGCCGCATCCGGATTCGACTCCATGGGCGACATGTCCTTCTACCTGTCGGATGTCGACGCGGCGAGCGGAACGGATACGGCACCGCGGGCACAGAGTCTCGTTTTCCGTCTGATCGACTGGGACGGCAACATACATCTGCACTCTCACCGCCCCGGCCAGAAGATTTACTTCAATGGCAGCACGACCCTGCATGCGGCGGATCTGCAGTGGGAGGTGCCCCTGCGTTGATCGGCGTTACCTGTCGTTACAGGATGGGAAAGCGGTGAGAAGCTCCGGATCGTCCGCGCGCATTCCAGCGCTTGATGCAATTTCGCCGAACTCGGCCGCTGAGGTCGGCGTGCAGCCCGCATAGGCTGCTGCGTTCAGGCCGCGCTGTTCCGGCTCGCGGCCCACAGCCAGCGCGAGACGCGCCCACATATCCTCCCGCTCACCTGCTGCCCTTGCCTCGAGAGCAACCTGCGCGTACGCAACGTCCGCGGGAGTAAGGCCTCTCGGGCTTCCGCCGTAGCCATTCATCACTGATATCCACGCCGAGGTATGGCCAAAACCCAACGCGTGCATCATCTCGTGAGTCACCACGCGGGGATTGTGTAATATCTCGGTTGTCCGGAAGTAGACGCGTGCATCGTACAGCGATCCGCTGATCGTCCACGTGACAAGGGTCAGCCCGTCCGCTGCGGCCATCGAGCGCGTATCGATGACGATGATGTCGTCGGGGTCGGATCCCGCCTCCAGCGTTGCAGGCTCGAACAGCCGCATTCCAATGTCGTTCTGCATCTGCTGCAATATTTCCCAGAACGCGATCGAGTCCTGAGAGGAGATTCCCCTGCCGGCGCGGAATGCTACACGCACCGGAAGCTTCGATGGATTCCACCCAACTATCCGCTTCCGCCCGTCAATGTCGGAAGTTCGCCAGAACTTGGAAGACCGTTTGCTCGCTGCGGCAGGGTCGACACCTACCTTTTGGCCAGCGAATGTGCCGCTGCGGATCGTCCATGCCGAATCAGCGACCTGGGCGGCGAGCGCGAGCGGGGCGCAAGCTGCAATCACACATGTCGTCAATGCAAATCGGAGCAACCGCACCACACCCGTCCTCATGAGAGTCTAGCGCTCGTTTCTACCCCGCGGCTGCGGACCAGGTTTCCCCGCGCGAATGATCCTCGGCATGTGCACCGCCTCTTCCGTCTGTGCAACAACCGCCTGCGCAATAGCAGTCACGGACGGGCCGGGATTCGACACCGCGAATCGTGCGCTCGCTACCCGCGCTCCAAACCCGAAAGCTCCTCGCACATCTCTTATCGTAAACATTACTGTCATTGTATCACCCGCTCCGACGAATGACGGACTCACGAGGATGTCGGGCCTGAGCGCTCTCTCTATATCCGATCGCACCCGCGATATGCCGAGCGCCGCGCGCACCGAATCGCCATCGACCACGGAATAGCTGCCTCGACGCCCGAAAGCGCGCCGCAGGGAATCGACAAGCGCGCTACCGAAGGCATTCAGTGCAGGGTTCCGGGATTCTCGAAGCTCGGTGATAACGAGACGCTTTTTACCGGAGAAGGCAGCAGCAGCGGCGTGTTCGGGAACATCCGCCCACGCCGGCCCTACGGGCATCGGAATCCCTTTCGGGATGCTCGCTTTCACGATGGAGTCGATTGCGATTTTTCTGACGTATTCCCTGATGGAATCAGCGACGATTGCAACGTATCGGGATCCTTTCTCGGCCTCCTCCTGGGACAGCCGCTTCCTGACAGCCTCGGCGATCGCGAGGGAATCCGCGCGGGTGAGAACGATCGGAGCAGGCGCTGCACGCGATTCCGACGCAGCTCGCGTTGCGGGTGCGGGAGCAGCCGGTGTCTTCGGTGCTGTGGGCACGACCGCTGCCGTTTTCGGGGAGGTCGTGGCGCCAGCTGCCCCTGTTTGATCGCCGCCGGCGTCCGGTCGCTTTGAGGCGTAGACCGCCGCAGCGGTGGCGAGAGCGACCGTGGCAACGACGGCGGCGGCGGTAAGCCGACGCTTTCGCTTCGCTACCGCGGGAAGGATCGGAGTCGAGGCGGTTTTGATCTCTCCCGACGACGTGGTGATACTATCGAGCGCCGTCATCAGGGCCTCGGCCGAAGGTGGCCGTTGTTGAGGCTCCTTCGCGAGACATTGCATGATGATCGCCGAGAGCGGCGGCGGTACGTCGGGGCAGACCTTGTAGAGCGGCTCGGGATCGCGCGTGAGCTGCGCCGCCATCGTCGCCTGCGGAGATGGACCGGTGAATGGAGACTCCCCGGTGAGCAGCTCGTAGGCGAGCAGACCAACGGCATAAATGTCGATGCGATGATCTGCTGCGGGATCTCCTGCAAGCTGTTCGGGCGCCATGTAGGCCGGCGTCCCGATCGCCATCCCTGCCGTTGTAATACCGGATACAGGCATCGCAGCGTTCAGCGCCTTGGCGACGCCAAAATCGGTCACGAGAGCATGCGAGCCAAGCTTGAGAATGTTGCCCGGCTTTATGTCCCGGTGGATCACGCCGCGCGCGTGG
>DATAIM010000468.1:0-5843 GCA_036262655.1 Gemmatimonadaceae bacterium
TGAGGGATAGCTGTTAGTGCTTCCATCCACTTCGAACAGCTTCGCGCTGGAACCGTCCGCGATGTTGTATACCCATGTTTCAAACCCCTTTGCGGTGCCGCGCGAGAACAGTATGCCGCTTCCATTCGGGAGCCAGTCCACAGTGGCTTCGTCGGCCGAAGTGCCGCCAAACACTCGCTCCGGTCCGCTGTCGGAAGGGATGAGTACGGCGTCAGAGTGGCCGCCCGCATCCCGGCTGAAGGCAATCCACCTGCCGTCGGGTGACCAGATGGGAGCTGTGTCCCAGACTCCAAAGCTCACGCGCTTCGCACCGGTGCCCGTGCCGTTTGCGACGTAGATCGCGGACTTGCCATCGACGTACTTCGCGAACGCGAGCCGACCGTCCCTGGAGAAGTCATAGCCAAGAGTGCCCGGTCCGGGCACGATCGTCGTCCGGCCGCTGCGCGAGGGAGACTCCGTTCGCGCGCACGCAACAATGGAGGCGCCACAAAGAAATACGATGACTGCTCGAATCATGATTTGGTTCCAGGGTTCACAGCGGCCTTCTTCCGGGCACTCCCGTCGAGCACCCCGCGCAGCTGCGTATTGATCGTTCGCACCAGTGAGTCCTGCGCTGCCAGCACGTTCTTCACGTTCAGCTCGAAGCTGCCGCTCCAGTAGTGCCGCACCGATTGTGGCTCAACCAGCTGAAGATTGATTCGCATAACCTCTCCCGCCCGGAAGAGAGTCCCCTCCATCACCGCATCGACCGCGAACTCGGCCGCCACATCGCGGATGCGCCGGCTCTGTCCCTTCTCCGACAGCTCGGACCGAGGCACCACCGCGGCCAGGTCCATTCCCGCAATACCAGTGATCAGAGCGTCCTGCATGCTCTCCGCAAACACTGCATCGGCACCGGAGATGTCACGGAGCGGCATCACCGCAATGCGCGTGATCGACCCGAGACCGCCACCCCCGCTCTTGCTGCCAAGCGCCTTCCAGGCACCGAAGGCGGCCGCGATCAGGACAACTGCGACGGCTGCGGCGATCAACATGCGTCGCGTGTTTTTCGCAGACGCTGTCGGCGGCGCAGCACTCACGGCTTTCACGGGCCGAGTCTGCGTTGGCGTGATTCCGCCGCTCGGTGTACCGAGTGCCTCGAGCATTGGCACGAGCTCGTCGGTCGTCTGCCATCGGTCTTCGGGTGCCTTCTCGAGGCACCGCATCACGAAATCACCAAGGGCATGTGACACTGTCGTGCGTACTTCGGTGATCGGCTTAGCTCTTTCGAGCACTTGCGCCGACAGTGTCGCCTGTGCGGTCTTGCCCTGGAACGGCGGCTTGCCCGTCAACATCTCGTATGCCATGAGCCCGAGCGCGTAAATGTCGGAGCGCGCGTCGATGTTGTCGGACGCGGTTGCCTGCTCGGGTGACATGTACGTCGGCGTGCCAACTGCGACGCCTACGGTCGTCAGCGTTTCGCCGCCCGCATCGCTCACGGCTTTGGCTACACCGAAATCCATGACCAGCGCATGGCGGCCGGAAAGCATGACGTTGCCTGGCTTGATGTCGCGGTGCAGCACACCGGCGGCGTGCGCCGCGGCCAGGGCATCGGCAACTTCGCGAAGGATCCGTACAGCTTCGGGAACGCCGAGTGCACCACCGCGGTCGATCCGTTGGCGCAGGCTCTCCCCGTCCACGAACGGCATCGTGTAGAAAAGGAATCCATCTGCCTCGCCCGAGTCGAGCAACGGAAGGATGTGCGGATGCTGAAGGCGCGCGAGAATCCTGATTTCGCGGGGGAAGCGATCGGGACCGAGAGCCGCGGACAGCTCGGGTCGCAGCACCTTCACCGCTACCTTTCGATCGTGCTTCAGGTCCTGGGCGAGATAAACCGTCGCCATCCCGCCGGCACCCAGCTCGCGCTCGATGGCATAACGGTCGGCAAGCGCGGAACGGAGGCGGTCTATCTGCTCGGGCACGCGCCAATACTACCGAACTGACTGCAAACCCAACAGAGCGCGCTTGGAATGCGTCAGGCGCTGCAAGCTCGGGCAAACGATTCAACCGCAGGCGGGCCGGAGCCTTCGCCTTCGTCGTGCTTGAAGTAGACGTACACTTCGCTCCACTTCTGCGACCCCACGCACTTCGCCCATTCTTCCAGTGCCGCCTGATTGTAATCGAGCTTGTGCAGGCGCAGATACCCCCATGAAGCAGTGCGGACGACCGGACACTTGAGCTCCGCCGCTTCGGAGATGCACATCGCGATGTCGCGGTCACGCAGCGTTGCGAAGACGTCTTCATCCCACCACGTCTCGTGTCGAAACTCGAACGTGAACCTGCGATCTGCAGGCAGATACGTGAGGAAGTTCTGAAGCCGCGGCAGATCCTTTTTTAGATTCGGCGGAAGCTGGAAGAGAATCGGCCCGAGCTTGGGCCCAAGCGTAACCGTGTTCTTGAGGAGAAACTGGAGCGCTGATTCCGATTCCGGCTTGAGGCGGGCGTGATGCGTTATCCGCTGGCTCGCCTTGATCGAAAATGAGAACTCGTCGGGCACCTGGGAGCCCCATTCCTGGAGCACATGCTCCTTCGGCAGCCGATAGAAGGTGTTGTTGATCTCGATCGTTGAAAACTTCGAGGAGTAGAAGCCGAGCATGCCATCGGCTTTGATGTCTTCGGGATAGAAGACACCTTTCCATTCCTTGAACGAGTAGCCGCTGGTCCCCGCGAGGAGCCTCAAGGTCTTCTCTGCGGTCTCTGTCGCCTCTGCGGTCTCTGTGTTTACCCTACTTTTTGCCTTCTCCGGCTGCTCGTTTCGACCGGAGTCCTGCTCGTTTCGACGTGAGCCGCGGGCTTGTTGAGGCTCGCCTTCAGCGCTTCCATCAGGTCGATGATCTTGTCGCCGCCATTTCGCGCCACCACTCCGTTGGTGATGTCCTGGCCCTCGACTTTCCTCTGGATCGTCTCGAGAACCCGCTCGCGAACAGTGTCTTTGTACTTCGTCGGCTCGAATGCCTCATTGGACGTCTGGTCGATCAGCATCAGCGCGAGCTTGAGCTCCGTATCCTTCACTTCACCATCGGGCACGGGAACTTCGGTCGTGGAGCGCAGCTCATCGGCGTAGTGCAGCTGCTCCATCACGAGACGGTCGTTGTGGGGACGCAGGAGAACGAGGTGCTGCTGGCCGCGCGCGGCGTATTGTCCAAGGGCGGCTTTTCCGCTCTCCTTCATCGCCGCGGCAAGAAGCCGATAGGCGCGATCTCCGCCTTTGTCTGGCCCTAGATAGTAGCACTTCGATACATATTCCCTGCTCACCGACGCCAGGGGGACGAACTCGATGATATCGATCGTGCTCGTCGCCTTTTCCTCGAGCGCTTTCAGCTCCTCGGTCGTCAGGACCACGTACTGATCCTTCGCGTACTCGTAACCCTTGACCGTATCGTCGCGGGTGACGATCTCGTTGTCCTTCGGGCAGATGTACTGCTGCTTCAACCGCGAGCTGCATTTTTTGTGCAGCATGTTGAAGGAGACACTCGACTTCGACTCCGACGACGAATAGACGTTGACGGGTACAGAGACGAGACCGAAGGAAATCGTGGCGGTGGCTATCGAGCGAGCGGCCATGGTGCGGGAGGGCTGGAGGGTCTACCTGCAGGACTCTTCAACCATATAGAAGGAGACACCCGGTACGCAACGGTTTTTGTTGGAAACTTTGTCCCTTGTCATATTTGTGACAAACAATCACCGCCGAAGGCGCTATTTTCTGCCCACGCGACCAACCCTCTACCGATGACATCGACTGTCGCCCCTGACCTTCAGGCACTGCTCGGCGACCGCTACCGTATCGAGCGCGAGATCGCGCGAGGCGGCATGGCAACGGTCTATCTTGCCGACGACCTCCGGCATGACCGTCAGGTAGCGCTAAAAGTCATGCACCCGGAAGTCGCGCTCGCCCTCGGCCGTGAGCGGTTCCTGCGCGAGATCCGCCTGACCGCGAAACTGTCACACCCGAATATTCTGACGATCCACGATTCGGGCGAAGCCGGCGAGTATCTATGGTATGTGATGCCGTTCGTTGATGGAGAGACACTACGGCAGCGGCTCGAGAAGAATGGTCCACTCGCGGTGGATGAAGTACTGCGTCTCACCCGCGAAGCCGCCGAGGCCATCGGATACGCTCACTCGCTCGGCGTAGTGCATCGCGATATCAAGCCTGAGAACATTCTCCTCTCCCGCGGTCACGCTGTCATCGCTGACTTTGGAATCGCTCGGGCAATCGATGCCGCGCGGGATGACCGGCTGACTGCGACCGGATCCGCGCTTGGCACGACGGCTTACATGAGTCCCGAGCAGGCGTTGGCCGAGGATGTCGATGCAAGGACGGATGTGTGGGCGCTTGGGTGTGTGATGTACGAGATGCTTTGCGGTAAACCGCCATTCGGGAGTGGCGGACGCGAGGTGATCACCCGGGCGCTGACCGGCAGTGCTGATCCGATTCGTGCCGCTCGACCGGACGTTCCGGACGAGATCGAGCGAATCGTGAGCAGAGCGATCGAGAGAGACAAGGCTGATCGATTTGTTGACGCATCCGAGCTTGCTGCCGCTCTCGATGGTAATCGAACTGGCGCGCGCGCTGCCCCGAAAATGCGTCCCCGGATATCACCGGCGCGCATGGCAGGCGCGGCGACGACGATGCTGATCGTCATCGTGGCGGCCGCCGCGATCGTCACATCGCAGCGAGGGTCACGGAGGACAGCTCCGCCGTCGGCGCGCCGGGCGGTGATGAGTACCGATTCGCTCGCCCGCGAATTTTACCGCCAGGGGCAAATCCAGCAGGCCCGCCGCACCGGAGAGGGGTGGGCCCAGGCGATTTCCCTCTACTCGCGAGCGATAGGGAGGGATTCATCGTTCGCCATGGCATGGGCTGAGCTCGCGCGTACCGCCAACTTCGCGTACAGTCGCGGCTCTGGGGTGCCCGGGATCAGCAACGATTCGCTGCTCGCATTGTCCGTGAAGGCAACGGAGCGGGCGACGATCCTGGCGCCCGACGATCCCGCCACGTGGCTTCTCCGGGCTCGCACCGCGCGTCTCATGGACCCGGCTGATAATGCACCCAGACTTTTCGCGTTGAGGAAATCACTGGCGTTGGACAGCACGTACGTTCCGGCGTGGTTCGAGCTGGGCGTCGCCTTTCAGGATCAGCTGGACGATTCTGCGGCTCTGGCGGCGTGGGTGCATGCGGCGAGGCTCGATGCGTCGAATGCGGAAGTGCTGTCCTTCATCGCGCTGCATTACGTCTGGACGGGCGAGTACGAGAAGGGAGTGACGTGGGCGGACAGCGCAGTCAATCTCGATCCATCGTATGTGCTCGCTCGTGATGCCACGGGGCAGCTTGCCTTCGAGCTCGGCAGGATCGCCAGCTCGTTGCGTCAGTTCGAGATTCAGTCGAGGCTGAACAAGGGCCGGGAACAGGGAAATTCGTTCGCGATGATGGCCAGAGCTTTGGCAGCGCTTGGTGATACGGCGAAGGCACGAGAATACCTGAAGCGTGCCGCTGATCTGGTGGACATGAAACATCCTGTGAAGCACGAGGCCGTGTGGGTGGGGGCCGGGCTTGCTGCTGTCGGCGATACTGTGGGAGCAATTCGTCTCCTGAAGGCATACCAGCCGCGGGACGATCTGCATTTCCAGCTGCACCTCAAGCGGGACCCGGGATTGAAATGGCTCAGAGGAAAGTGGGGGAAGGATCTGCTTACTCCCGATCCGCCGAAGGGCTGAGTGACGTTATGGCGCTTGCCATGAAAATTCTTTCGATCTCACTGCTTCTCTCCGGATGGGTGCCTCTGGCCACTCCCCTAAGCGGT
>DATAIM010000469.1:0-4441 GCA_036262655.1 Gemmatimonadaceae bacterium
TGTGGATGCTGAGGATTCTGGCGGCCGAACTCTGCGAAGAATTGCCCCGCCTTGAGCTGCAGGTTTGCGGGAAGGGAGGTGGTAAGCAGATAGGCTTCTTCGAGCTCGATACCGGTCTCCCCATCCGGCTGGATCTTGAGAACGATATTGCTGAAGCCCTTGAAGTAGGGATCCACGGCGCCATCCAGCGAGATCTCGGCATTTGGAATCGTGAACCCGCGAACTTTCGGATCGTGATCACCGCGCTGCAGGGCTTCGACGTCATCGGCGCTGGACCATCCCGCATCGGTCAGCGCGACAAACCCGATGTTCATGTACCCGCCGCTCGGGCGCGGCCCTGACGCGGCGCCGCCGGCGGTGTCCGCAGGGGTGCCTAGCTCCTTCTCCAGCTGTTTGATCAACGCTATGGAATCGGCGCGTGCGATGCTGTCCGCCTTCGCGGCCGAGTCGCGCTTCTGTGGCGTCTGCGCAGCCGCGACACTGCTGACGATAAGTCCTGCCACGCAGAGGATATTAGTTCCCCGCATTTGTGTTACCTCGATTGTTTGTCGGGCGGAGGGGTCCGCCTCTCACAGGTTGCGTTCCTTGAACGGCTTCAACTGCTCGCGGAGCGAGCGTCTAGGCGATAGGTGCGGGCGGGGCGCGACACCAAGGGAGGCTGGTGCACGCGGAGTCCATCGCTTCTGCGATCGCGTGCGTCACGCCGGCCCGCGCCGTAAAAATCAAAACCGGGGCGTGAACACCCGGCTCTGTGGAGCCTGCCAAGGCGCGGGCCGTGCAGGCGGCGCAGTCGGCATCGTTGTGCGCGTGGTGAAGAGTGGTGCCGGCTTCTTCAACGTGCGCGCGAGCATCCGGGCCTCGGCGACCGTCGAGCATCGGACCGAAAGCGAGCAGGATCTGCGCGACCGCGAAAAAGAAAATGGCCGGACGCCAGAGAGCCTGCGGCAGGACACGCGAGTGAGGCACGAAGGTCATACCCGCGGAAGTGTAGCCGCGTTCCTGCCCGGAAGCGAGCGCCTTACCTCTCGATGTAGCTCCGCAGACGCTCCAGCATCGATCGATCGGTGACATCCGGCTCGTGCTTCGGGGTCTCGATCACCTTTGCGACCTTCGAGAGCCGCTCGTCGTTCATGATTCTCCTGAACGCTGGCTCGCCGATCGCGCCTTCGGCAATCAGCTCATGACGGTCCCTGCGCGAGCCCAGAGGAGCCTTCGAATCATTGAGGTGCATCATCCGCAGACGTTTCAGGCCAATAACATCATCGAACCGGTGAATTACATCGTCGTAATCTCGCGAGATGTCATAGCCCGCGGCGAAGATGTGAGCGGTATCGATGCACACTCCGACGCGCTTTCTCAGAGCTGCAGGTACCATCTCGATCAATTGGGCCATCTCCTCGAAGCTCGATCCGATCGAGGTTCCACTTCCTGCCGTTGTCTCCATCAGTACGAGCGTCTTTCCGGGCACCGCCTCGAGTGCGATTCCGATCGCTTCGGCATTCCGGCTGAGGCCGCTCTGGCGGTCGTCGATGTAATTGCCGGGATGCGACACGAGATAATCAAGCCCAAGAGCAGCGCAGCGCCGCAGCTCGATGATGAACGACTCGAGAGAGCGGGACCGAAGGACCGGATCGGGGGATGCAAGGTTGATCAGGTAGCTGTCGTGCGCCGATATCTCCGTTACGTCGGTATCGGCGAGGGCCGAGCGAAACGCGATGCATTCATGATCCTCACAGGCGCGCTCAGCCCATCGGTTCGCCATTTTCGTGAAGATCTGCATCGCGGTAGCGCCGATCGTCTTCGCGCGTGGCGGCGCGTTGTGCGTTCCGCCGGCGATCGAGATGTGCGCTCCGAGAGGTGCCTCCCGCGGAGCCTCACGCGACGCCTCTCGCGCAGCCTCTCGCGATCGTGAATGCTTCCGCTCCTTCCGCGGCGTCGGTGATGTTTTAGCGCGAGCCACGAAGCCACGAGAGTGGATCGACGGCCGGCCCGCCGCGCCTGATCTCGAAATGGAGGTGTGGCGGTAGTGAGGGATCGGTCGCACCAATGGCTCCGATGCTCTGTCCCTTCGTGACACGTGAGCCTTTCGACACGGCCATCCGGCTGAGCGAGCCGTAAACGGAGTAATCGCCACCGCCGTGCTCGATGATGATGGTGTTTCCATATGTGCCCATCACGTCGGCCAGAACCACCTCGCCTGCAGAAACAGACTTTACTTCGGTTCCCGATGCGGCCGCGATGCCGATTCCGTTCCAGCGCGTTGTCGTGTTGTTCGGATTGACGACGCGGCCGAACCGGTAAATGATCGAGCCGTCGACCGGCCAGTCGAGGTTGCCCAGGTCGCTCGTCCTGATCGAGCTTGGCGCTGACGGAGCTGCGTTCCGCCTGGCGGCCGCTCGCCGGCGAGCATTCTCGAAACCCTCGATCACGCTGTTCAGCCGTGCCTCGCTGCGTGCCAGCTGCTTGAGCCGCTCCTGTGCCTTTTTCGTGTCCTGTTGGGCCCGTGCGAGGCTTTTCTGCCGCTGCTGCTCGAGCTCGCTGAGGCGCTCAGCCTCTCGCGCCTTCTCGACCCGGTTCTGCTCCACGCCGTTCTGAAGCGACACCAGCTGTCGGCGCTGGCCGATGATCTGCGCGCGCAGCTGGTCGACTCGTGCCACTACAGCGCGGTCTCGTTGTGCGAGAATGTGCAGATACTTGTAGCGCGCAACGAGGTCGCCGAACGATTGCGCAGCAAGCATGACCTCGAAAGTGTAGAGCGGACCTCGCTTGTAGATCTCGACGAGCCGCTTCCGCAGTACCGCGCGCTTTACCTGCACTTCGTCCTGCGCGCGGACGAGATTCGCCGTCGTATGCTCTACTTCACCGTTCAGGGTGGTAAGCTGCTGATCGAGCGAGCGCACCACGCGAACAGTTGCGTTGTGCTGCCGGTCGAGGTTCGTGACTTCCTCGCTGATGTCGTGAACCTTGCTCTGAAGTCCGCGCATCCGTCGCTGGAGCTCCTCGCGCTCGCGGCGGATGCGAGACAGCTCTTCCTGCTGCGCGCGGATCCTGGCGTCGGATTGATCCTGTGCGTCGAGCGGCACTCCGCGGCAGATCGTGAACAATGCAACAACGGTGAGGGCGCGCCATATCCGGAATCCGGAATCCGCACTGGGGGAAGGGGCACACCGCAACCGGCAGATGGCTCCCCGTGGGGTCGCGGTCCGCAGCCGCATCTTCATATCTTCCGAAGGTGGCTCCAGACCGACGTCGCGCTTCCGGCGACCCCAATGAGCGCGCCGGCGAGAATGCCGATTGCCACCAGTCGCGGATCGAAGAACACGAGACTCATGAACCGCGTATCGATCGTTCGGTACGCGATCCACGTGAGCAGAAGTGCGAGCAGACCTCCGACAATTCCCTTCACGAATCCATCGATCAGAAAGGGCGCGCGAATGAAACCGTCCGTCGCCCCTACGAGGCGCATGATCGCGATCTCCCTCGCTCTCGCGAGGACGGAAACGCGAATCGTCGCACCGATGATGATCACCGAGACGGCTGCGAAAGCCAGACCGAGACCCAGACCCGTACCGGCGGCAACGGTTCGCAGCTGGTAAAGCTTCTGCACCCATTCCTCTCCATAACGCACGTCATCCACGAACTGATATGACTTCACGCGCTCGGAGACCGCGCGCACGGTAGAAGGATCACGAAGTCCGGCGCGGAGGTGAATGTCGATCGATGCCGGGAGAACGGCTTCCTCGAACACATCGCTGAACTCTCCCATGTCCTTTCGCGCGCGCTCCAGTGCTGCTTCCTGCGACACATAGTCCACCCGCGCGACCTCTGGAAAAGCAGAGATGTCAGCCATTGCGGCGGCAATGGCTTCCGACGGAGTTCCCTCAGTGACGAATGCGCGAACCTCCACTCGTTCTTCCACCCCGCGAAGAGCCTGGCGGATGTTTACGGCGACGAGCGCAAAGAGTCCGAATGCGAACAGCGAGAAAGCGATGGTCACGACGCCGAGAAGGCTTAGAAGCGGCGCGCGACGGCTCGCGTTCCAGGCTTCCCTTACGGAAAGCACCTACTGCCTGCCCTCTGCCGGAGGCGCGGGCCAGTTGCCTTCGTTGGGCCCGCCGATGGCGGGCTGGCCGAGAAGCGGCGTGTACCGAGTCTCCGGCGGCGGTGTCTCCGCCGAATCGAAAACCACCCGTCCGTGGTTCAGCTCGATTGTCCTTGCCTCGTCCGCCCGGCGCACCATCTCCAGATCGTGCGTAGCCATGATCACCGAAGTACCGGCGGAGTTGATGTCGCGAAGAAGCTGAAAGATTCCGCGAGTCGCCCGCTCGTCGAGATTGCCAGTAGGCTCATCCGCGAGCAGAAAGTACGGGTCGTTGACAAGCGCCCGGGCGATCGCGACCCGTTGCTGCTCACCGCCGGAAAGCTGCCGCGGAAGCTGCGT
>DATAIM010000470.1:0-13014 GCA_036262655.1 Gemmatimonadaceae bacterium
CACCAGACGGTTCACGTACTCCAACTGAAGGTTCTGCCGGAACGTATTGACGTTTCCGCGCGCGTCGGCATCGAAGATCGCTGCCGTCAGATCGGCCATGACCTCTGACAGTGGGTACTCGTTTCCATACAGGCGCGAATCCGTGATACGCGTCTGTACGCGGGGAGCGAGAACATGCGAGAGCACGTTACGCTGGATCTGCAGAACGCGGTCGTGGAGCTTCGGATCCTCCGGAGTGCCGAAGAATCCAAAGCCGCGCCGCTGCATCTGCAGGTGGCTATAGAGGTCGGCCGACGAGGTGAACGCGTTCGGAGCAAAAACGTTCTTCGCGAGTGATGCCATCGCACGCTTCTGGTCTGCACGGCTCACCGGAATGAACGGCTTCTTCGCACCCGGCTGGCCGGTGAACGAGCGATCGACATACACACCACCGATGTAGCGCGCGATTACCGTCGATGCCGTGTTGAGCTGGCCGCTCAGCACCAGATACGCATTCCGGAGCTCGTGGTATGAAGTCCCTGGCGTGTTGTAACGCGCGGGAAGCGTGGTCATGAGGTCTCCAATGACCTCGAAGCGGCTGGTCATATACCCGATGGCGTCGTTCGTCATGTCGTTGACGTTCACGCGCGGGTCGATGCCGCTGGCTGCATTCGTGATGTCCGCGTCGTTCCCGAACGCAAGATCGGGCTCGCTGGAGCGGGAAAGCAGTGCGTTCATCCGTGCTCTCTCTGCCGAGGCATCGGGAAGCGGCGGGGTGTAGCCGAACTGAATCGCCCAGATGTCGTACGGACCTGGCCGCCCTGAGAAGTAATCGCCCTGCGTCTGTCCCTTGCCGGCGAGGTTTACGATCTCATAGTCCATTACCGACCCCATCACACCCTTGGACCCGGTGATCGAGCGATCGTTGATCTGTCTCGGCGACAGCATCTGGCTCGCCTTCATGTTGTGATTGAGCCCCATCGTGTGACCCATCTCGTGGAGAATGAGACCGGTGATCGCCTGGTTGACGTAGTCACGCATCTCGATCTGGGTCGCACCCTTTGCGACGAGCGCCTGCATGCCCGCCATCACGTTCAGCTGAAGCTGGTCGCCGAATGAGCAGCGCCTGCCGTCGGCATTGCCCATATCCTCGGCTTCCATGTTCATCGCGGCGGTCGCGAACGCCTTCTCCTGACGCACGCGGTTAGTGACGAAGATGTACTCCAGCATGATATCCGCGCCGATGATCTGGCCAGTGCGCGGGTTGACGAAGCTCGGACCGTAGCCGCCGAATGGCGGGTTCGGAGACGACGTCCAGCGAAGCACGTTGTACCTGATGTCGCCTGCATCCCAATCGGCATTGTCGGGCTGAACCTTGACGACGACAGCGTTCCTGAAGCCCGCTGCCTCGAACGGCCCGTTCCACAGCTCGCCCGCGCGCTTGATCACGTCACGGAACTCGACAGGCGTGGTGTTCTCGATCCACCACACGATCGGCTCGACTGGCTCGGAGATCGCGGCGGAGGGATCCTTCTTGACGAGATTCCAGCGAGTGATCATGTCGCGATACGGAGCAGCGCTGGTCGAGAGCATGTCGTTCTGCTCCTGCGTGAAGAAGCCGACGCGCGGATCGTCGAACCGCGGCTGATAACTGTTTTTCGGCATCTCGATCAGCGAGTGCTGCACGACGACGCTCACGTTCCTTGCATCGGTGACGTCATTGCCGCCGCGGTTCAGCGGCATCGGATTCTCGAAGACGTAATCGACTGTAACGTCCGTGTTGGCGGGGTAGTTCTTCACACGCGTCACACGTGTCTTGCTCTTGCTCAGGCCGCCAAGCGTGAACTGCTCACCGGGACGAGCGAGAGGGTTCGGGGTGGGACGCACCTGGGTGAACGCTTCCGTCATGAACAGGTCGTCCGCCTTGATGAGGTAGCTGGTGCTGTCCTCGGCGACGATGTCCTGCACCGCGACCGTCGCGGTGCTGATGTTCGCCGCGGCCGCCCGGCTCAGTGCGTTGGCGCTGTCGAAATAGAAGGCGGGGTTCTGGGTCACGAACTCCAGCCGGTTGAAGTGCCTTCTAACGGTGAAGACGTTGTTCGTTCCGAATGCGCCGCGGAAAGCTCCGGCCGTTACAGGCGCGTCGACGACATGCGTGAAGTAGATGAACTCCTTCCCGAGCTTGTCCTTCGAGACCTGCATCATCAGTGACCCGTTCGCCGTGTCCTGATAGATCGCGAAGAGACCATCGGTCTTCTTCATCGGCTTGACGACCGAAGCGAGTGACTTCTTCTCCGGGGCGGGAGTGCTCGGCGCGGCCGTTCCTGCCGGCTTCGCACCTCCGGGACCTGCCTGCGCCGTTGGTGCCTGAGCCGATGCAGTCGGGACCTTCGGGGCCGGCGCCTGGCTCGTCTTGCCTGAAGCCTGGGCGCAGCCGGTGCCCAACAGCACCACTGCAATTACGAACGTCGGGTTCATTTTCATTGTTTTTTTGGCTGGGGAAATAGCGGGCGGTTCCGGGCAGTCGAAGCCGGAGGCCACTCAATATTGGGGACAAATACATATGACGCTACAGTCCTTACAATCACCGAACATCATTCCATCAGGCGGGACTCCCTGGCGGGGTCATGCGGCGGGAAACGGTCAGCATTTGCTTCGCCGCATCGACCGCCTCCTGCGTTCCTGCGAGAGCGACCACGTCCCCGTCCCGCAGCGTCTCGCTGCCCGAGGGAACAACGACCTGCTGTCCGGATGCGCCCTGCCGCCTGATAGCGAGAATGGTCGCTCCCGTCTTACCGCGGACGTTGAGCTCGGCCAGAGAGCGGTTCACTCCCGGGCTCGAGCTGGAGATCCGGACCGGTACGGGCTCACCCAATCCCGGAAGCAGAATCGCAAGGTGCTCCATGGTCTTGTGCAGACTGGCCTCGTCCTCTTCGCTTGAAAGGTGCGGAGTCAGAGCGCCGACTATCATCTCCGCCCCCGCTCGAGCGTGCTCCTGGAGATTGAGAGCGCTCCTCCAGAACGCGATGCCCAGAACGAGAGTGAGGATCGCCAGCACCGTAAACCCGGGGAACCGCGGCACGAACGGCTGCGTGATCGCGACAATCGGTGCACCGACCACGAGCAGCGTTCCAAGCTGAAGCATCGTCACGAGGGCGCGCCTCGGCGCGGCGGCGAAGTCGACCTTTCGCCTTCCCGCGGTTGGAAGGGCGCGCATCGCCAGCACGAAGCCGAGCATGCGGGCGCTTCTTACCAGGCCGAAGAGCAGTGGGAGAGAGATGACGGCGGCGACAGCCATTACAACGATCAGGGACTGGCCCGCAGTTGCGCCAGTCCACCTGCTGAACATCGTGGTGAATCTGCCACGCTCAGCGCCTGCGCCGATAATTACCGCCGCGAGCACTCCTGCATCCATCAGTATCAGCCGGATGAGCCGCCGCGTGCGGGATCTTCCCGCCGTTGCCGGAGCAGATCGAATTCGATTCAGCCATGACGCGTACAACGCAACGGATGTCTGAAGCGGGCGGGGGAGCTTGCGATCGACCCACAATGCAACCGGCTCTGCCGATCTGATCAGCCACGGTGTCGTCAGGGTAGTCAGCGCTGATACCGCGACGGCCACCGGATAAAGGAAGCTTCCGGTGGCCCCCGCCTCGAGCCCCACGGCCGCGATGATGAAAGAGAACTCGCCTATCTGCGCGAGGGCCATTCCGGCCTGTACCGATTGGCGGAGGCCGTTTCCGGTGATGAACGCGCCGATCGTGACCGCTATCACCTTTCCTCCGATGACAACAGCGCTCAAGGCCAGTACGGCCTGCCAGTTCGCCGCAACGAGACGCGGATCGATCAGGGAGCCTACGGATACGAAGAAGATCGCGACGAACATGTCGCGCACTGGATGCACAAGGCGCTCGATCCGAACTCCCTCTCCGGATTCGGCGACGAGCGACCCTACTATGAACGCGCCGAGCGCTACCGAGTATCCGAATGCATACGCGAGAAAAGCCGCCGCGAAGCACAGTCCGATTGTTCCAACGAGGGTCGTCTCGTCTCTTTGCAGCCTGACGATGCTGTGGACGATCCTCGGAACAATGACTATCCCGATGCCGATAAGCCCGGCGAGAAACGTGAGTAGCCTGATGACCGTCAACCCGAGGCTCGCGGGGGAAAGACCTACCCCGGTAGCTGTCGCGGTAAGAAGGGCGATCAGCACGATCGCGATGAGATCCTCGACAATAAGTATGCCGAACACCACCTCGCGCAGCCGTCCGTGTACTGCCTTCTCGTCGAATGCCTTTGCGATGATCGTCGTGCTCGAAATCGAGACTACTGCGCCCGTGAAGACGCTCTCCAGAGGGGTGAACCCGAGGACGATTCCGGCGAGGTACCCGAGGCCGAACATGATGCTCGTCTCGAGGAAAGCGGCGAGCCCTGAAGTTGCCGCGATCTGACCGACCCTCTTCAGCCGGAACTCGAGGCCAAGGGTGAACATGAGCAGGATGACCCCTAGCTCGGAGAGTGCCTCGAGCACGCCTTCATCGGCCGAAAGGCCCGTCGGCAGGTACGGTCCGACGATCATCCCGGCGAGAAGGTAGCCGAAGACGACCGGCTGCCGGAGGCGCTGAAATACGAAGGAAGTGACTGCCGCGGTGCAGAGAACGAGCGCGAGGTTCTCGAGAAAGGTGTGCGCGTTCTCCATCCGGCCATGATATCCGCCGTCAGGTCACGGAGCCAGCAGCATCCGGACACGAGGACGGACCCGAAACCGTGTTTGCACACTTTATGCGCTTACGAGGTCATTCACATACCGCCATAATCAACTGACTCCCTGACATGGAGCCTTCCATCCCTGCACGCCAGAACTCCACCGACGCTTCCGGTAGCGGGGATGCGCTCGCGCGAACCGGCATCGACGGCCTCGACAAGATTCTGAATGGAGGCTTGCCCCGGAATCATCTTTACCTGGTCGACGGCGAGCCGGGCACCGGCAAGACGACCCTGGCCATGAAGTTCCTGCTCGAAGGCGTTTCAAAAGGGGAGCGGGGCCTATACGTCAGTCTTTCCGAGAGTCGCGCAGAGCTCCTGGGTGTCGCGTCCTCTCACGGCTGGAATCTCGACGGGATCGAGATATTCGAGCTCGCCGGGCAGGCCGAACGCGAAGTCGAGCAGGGTTATACGCTCTTCCATCCTGCCGAGGTGGAGCTTCAGCAGACGATGGACGCGGTCCTAGAGCGGGTGACCGAGCTCGATCCGGCCCGCGTCGTGTTCGACTCTCTCTCGGAGATGCGCCTGCTCGCACGCGATCCGCTGCGCTTCCGGCGGCAGATTCTCTCGATGAAACAGTTCTTCATCGGCCGGAACGGTACCGTCCTGCTCCTTGACGACAAGACATCACCGGACGGTGACCTCCAGCTGCACAGCCTGGCCCACGGTGTTCTGGTACTGGAGCATGTCGCGCTCGAATACGGGTCGGAGCGCCGGCGTATTCAGATAACCAAAATTCGCGGGGCACAATTCCGCGGGGGATATCACGATTTCCGAATCGCGAAGGGGGGGCTTCAGGTATACCCGAGAATTCTGCACGACGTGCCGCGGGTTGACGTCAGCCGGAAGACGCTCATCAGCGGGTCCAGCCGTCTCGACGCCTTGCTCGGTGGCGGACTCACATGCGGCACGAGCCTGCTGATCACCGGCGCCGCGGGTACGGGTAAGTCGGTTCTGTGCACGCAATACGCGAACGCTGCCGTGAAGCGTGGTGAGAACGTGTTGTTCTACCTGTTCGACGAGCGCTTCAGCACGTTCCGGCTCCGCACACAGGCGCTCGGAATGCCGCTCGATCACGCGATCGACAGCGGACAGCTCCGCATTCAGCAGGTCGAACCGACGGACCTTTCGCCCGGCGAATTCGCCAGCCAGGTCGTGAACGCAGTCGAAAAGGACAAGATCTCGCTCGTCATCATCGATTCGATCAATGGCTACATGCAGTCGATGCCGGAGGAGCGGCTCCTTCCGATCCAGGTGCATGAGCTCCTCAGCTTCCTCTCCAACAACGGAGTCACGTGCATCATGACGCTCGTTCAGCACGGGATCTTCGGCAACCCCGTCGATGAGGCAGCGGAGGTGAGCTACCTCGCGGACACAGTCATCCTGATGCGGTACTTCGAGGTCAACGGCACCGTACGCCAGGCGATCTCCGTCGTAAAGAAACGCAGCGGCGATCACGAGCGCACCATCCGTGAATGCCGAGTCGGTGCCGGTGGGCTTACAGTCGGTGCCCCACTGCGGGATTTCCAGGGTGTGCTTACTGGAGTTCCGACTTACGTCGGCAACGTCGCGCCATTGATGGACATGGGCGAGGACGGGATGGCCGAAAAGGAAGTGAAGGTACCGCAGAAGAAGCGCATCCCGTGACCGCAGTCGCGCACGGACAAGACAACACGTCGCGTGACCCGCAACAACGACGCCTCGCAGTCGATACGAGCGGAGTTGTCGCCGCCGCCGGCGACGTCCAACTTCCTGTCGCCGTCCTGGCGCCGACTGGCACTGACGGAACGATCGCGGCCCGTGTTCTGGGAGGAGCCGGATTCACTGTTCATGTCTGCGAAAACATGGATGACGCCTGCCAGCTCATCAGGCGGGGGGAGGCAGCGGTTCTGATCGTCGCGGAGGAAGCACTGGGCCCCACACCTAGAGAGAAGCTGTTCGACTTGCTGAATGATCAGCCATCATGGTCCGACCTGCCGATCATTCTCCTTACCGGTGAGGGAGAGCTTTCCGGTTCGCTTCCCAGGCCTCTCAGCGGCATCACACTGAAAGGCAACGTGACGCTTCTCGAGCGCCCGGTGAAGGTCGCGACGCTCATCACGCTGCTCCGCTCGGCGCAGCGTGCCCGACAGCGGCAGCTCGACCTGCGGGCTTACATCGAGGAGCGGGAGGCATCGGAAAACTCGCTGAGAGAGAGCGAGGAGCGGCTGAGAAGCGCGGTACTGTCGGCGCCTTATCCGTTGATGCTTCACGCCGAGGACGGGGAGGTGCTTCAGCTCAGTAATGCGTGGACGGCTCTGACCGGGTATTCCCCCCATTCACTGTCGACCACAGGAGAATGGACGCGTCTTGCGTTGAACGATCATGGCGACGCCGATGACCCGGGCATTCCAGCCGCCGAGGGCGAGTCGGTTCATATCGGCGAACGTGATGTGCGAATAGCCGACGGCAGCATCCGTACATGGGACTTCCATCGCGTCGCACTCGGCTGTCTTCCAGATGGACGGCGCGTGTGCCTGACGGCGGCGATCGACGTCACCGCGTACAAGGAGCTTGTTGAAAGCGAGCGGACAGCGAGGCACCAGGCGGAGGACGCGAACTCGGCAAAAAGCCAGTTCCTTGCGACGATGTCGCATGAGCTCAGGACACCGCTAAACGCTATCGCCGGATACACTCAGCTTCTGACGCTCGGAGTCCGCGGGCCGATTACTTCAGAGCAGCGCGAGGATCTCGAGCGGATCGACCGGAGTCAGCGGCATCTTCTTTCGCTGATCAACGACATCCTGAATTTCGCGAAGATCGAGGCAGGACACGTGGCGATCGAGAGCAAGCCTGTCGACCTCGGCGGAGTTTTCAGGGGACTTCAGGAATTCGTGGAGCCTCAGCTGCGCGAGAAGCACGTGAATTTCTCCATCACCAATAACGCTGGCGATGCGGTCGCGCTCGGTGACACCGACAAGGTGAGGCAGATCCTCATCAACCTGCTCTCGAATGCGATCAAGTTCACTCCCGCGCATGGCCATATCAGTGTCGAGTGCACCGCTCGAGAGGGGATGGTGCGGATCGACGTGAGGGATGACGGTGCGGGCATTCCCACCGACAAGCTCGAGGCGATCTTCGAGCCGTTCGTTCAGGTGGGACGCGATTTCTCCTCGCCCCAGGGTGGGACCGGGCTCGGACTCTCGATCAGCCGCGATCTCGCGCGGCGGATGAAAGGCGACCTGCGGGTTTCCAGCAAATTGGGCAAAGGATCCACCTTTAGCTTGACGATTCCCCGGATGTAACCATGCGGGGTGCACCTTGTCCCGACGCCGGGGAAGCCGCATCCGCCGTCTTCAGTCGCTAACGCCAGGCTTCCATTCGATCTGCAAGCTGTCGTGTCTCGATAAGCTCGCGCAGTTCGTCGCCAAGCCGCTCGCTTGCGTCCGCCACGTATTGCCAGCGCCGGATTCGCTCGCTTTCGCTCATCGAGTAGAAGTCCGACCTGTCCGGAATTTTTCCTCCAGGCAGCGATGCGACGAACTCCGGGGACGGAGCGATCAGTAGCGCGCGCTCGAAGTTGACGGCATTCCCGCGCCGCCACCGGAGACGCTTGTCGAACCATCCGGGCACGATGTGATCGAAAAAGTGGGGATACAGGACAATGCCCGATCCCTCGCCGAAATCGAGATCGAGGTGATAGTCGACGACTCCGCCGTCCCAGTGAACCTCGCCTTCCCGCTCGGGAATTCGCGCACCTTCGAGCACCAGCGGTATCGACCCGGACGCGAGCAGCACAGCCCGCGTGTTCTCGTGCGTCAGCGGCAGGTGTGTGGTTGGGAGGTCGGATAGATGGAGAAATGGAGTGTCGCTTCCGGCGGAATGAAAGACACACCTCCTCAGCTGAAGCGCGAGCATCCTGCGGTTCACAAAATTCCCGAGCGCCGCGATCGCAAGGGAAATTCCGATGGCGATGCGCTGAGAGCTCGCTGCCAGCCCCGATCCCGCCGCTGTGATGATGTGCACCTTCGCCCATGGATGCGAGAGAATCTCACCGACTCCAGTCGGACCGAGCAGGTCGTCGATGAGACGGGACATGACTTCTGTTACTTCACCAGCCGGCGGCCGCGGGGTGTACCGCTGGTTGTGAATGTAGCCGTGATGTCCACGGGTCAGCGCCGCCAGCGGATCGCGCTGCGCGAAGCAAGCCATCCGCCAGCTGCCGATCGACGATCCGATGAGATGCAGCGGCCGCGCTCGCTCCCGCTTGAAGAACTCGCCGAAGAGAAAACGGTCGAGTCCGGCGATCGCGAGCCACTTCGCACCGCCGGATGCTCCAGGCACAATGTCGACATCCTCGGGTCGCAGGCCGCGTTCGCGAATGATCGACAGCGCTGCCGGACCTGCACGAAGGGTGAGCGCCGACCTCATCCTTTCATTTAGCTGGCTGCGTCTGCCCCGGCAATGCCTGTCTCGACCATCGAGGACTATCGAGGAGTCTGCAGTTCCATCTTTGTTCTCGTTCCTCAGTTAATCGTCGATCGTCGATTGCGGTTGGTCCTGAGTCCGCATTTCTCGTGGGCCGCGAGGTACCTTCCTGTATGCCAGACGTCCTCATTCTTGGCGGTACACGCAATCTCGGACACATCACCGCGCTGGAGCTGCTCGAGCGCGGTCACCGCGTAACGATCCTGAATCGCGGCCAGACTCCCGACGAACTACCTCCGCAAGTTGAAAGACTTCGCGCAGATCGCGGAAACCCGGATGAGATGCGGAACGCGGTGCAAGGCCGGTCATTCGATCTCGTGTTCGACGCAACCACATACACGGGTGCTGATGCGCGGCAGGCTGTTGACATCTTCACGGGGAACGCCCAGCGATACGTGTTCGTCAGCAGCGGTCAGGTCTACCTGGTGCGCGAGGGCGTATCACGCCCTTTTCGGGAAGAGGACTACGCCGGGCCAACGATCACCGCGCCCGATCGCCAATCAGCCGATTATCCGAGCTGGCTCTATGGAGTGGACAAGCGCGACGCCGAAGGTGTGTTCATGTCGGCCCGGGAGGCGTCGCGATTTCCAGTTACTACACTGCGACTGCCGATGGTCGCATCAGAGCGCGACCATTACGGCCGAATACAGGCGTACATAGCGCGAATTCTCGACGGCGGTCCGCTGCTCGTTCCTTCGGGCGCCCGACTCCCACTGCGCCATGTGTATGCCGCCGATGTCGCGCGCCTCATTGCCGCCGTCGCGAGCGCAGTGAACGTCTCGTTCGATGACTACAACCTGTCTTACGGCTCGTCCATTCCGCTGCTCGATTTTCTCGCGATCCTCTCGAGGGCAGCGGGCCGAACTCCGGATATTATCGAAGCGAGCCGCGATGCACTCGTCGCTCGAGGTCTTCTGCCAGACTGCTCTCCATTCAGCGGAAAATGGATGTCAGAGCTCGACAACTCCCGCAGCCTCGCCGACCTTGGCTCCCTTGGCCTGAGCTATACATCCCCCGAGGTCTACCTCCCGCGGATTGTGAACGACTATGTGACACGCTGGAAGGCGAACAACCTCGTACCGGAGGGTTATACGCAGCGAGGGAAGGAAATCGCCTTCGCTTCGACTTTGAGATGAAAGCCGGCGGCATCTGCACCGCCGGCTTCGCTGGCGAGGTCGTCAGGGAGTGCGCGGTTTGTCGGTGAACTGCACAGCGTGGCCGAATTGCCACCTGCTGTCCTTCCGCTCGCCCTGAGGAACCTCGACCATTCGAGCGAACATCGGCATCAGCTCCCGCTGCGCGCCTGTGACGATCGCCGCCGCAATCTCGGGCTGCTCCCAGAAAATCTTCCAGTAAAGCTTGTCGGTCGCTTTAGCACTGTCGAGCTCGGCTTTCCCCGCACCGCCTCGCCCCCTCGCCAGAAACTCGCCGAGCGGAATGTAGATGGCTCGCACTCTCTCCGAGTACACGGAGTCCGCCTTCTGCAGTGCCTGGACCTGCGCCTTGCTCAGGAAAAGCGAGTCACTTTCCGCGACGAGCGCCTTGAATATGCTGGACGTATTGCGAAGGTAGAACGAAGCGAGAGAGTCTGCGGATCTCCGCTCCCAACCCGCCGGCCCCTTCACCGGCTCGACGGCCCGGCGGAGCTGCTGCAGGTCGTAATTAGTGGAAAGGCTGAGTGAGAAGTCGATGACGATACGGAATGGGTCACGCCCGATGGAACGGCCCGCGTTCGTCGTTCCGAATCGCGGATTCACGTCGTAACGGAACCGCCGAGCCGATGCATTGAATGCTTTCGGCACAAGGAGAACGGGATCGGGAACAGCCTGTGACCCCCATCCCCGAAGCGAGCTGCTGCCGTGCAGTGCCTGGTCGACGCCTCCCAGCACGTTCTGGAGATACACGGTCGGCATCACACGCCCACCCCATTTACTCGGCATTGGCGGCCGCCACTGGATGTTGAGCGATTCTGTCCATGGTCCGCTGCATCCATTGCGTTGAGCCGCCTTGCCCGCGCTCGCAGTCAGACAATCTTTTATGCTTCCGCTCGAGCCATCGAGAAGGAGGCGCATCTGAGCGGCGATCGAAGGATCACCCTCCCTTGCAGGATCGGGCACGAACGCGCGATCGCCGGACCGCCCATCACCGTTGACATCACCCTGTACCAGCGGCGTAAAGGGAAGCCCGGATTGCGCGCGCGAAAAGAGAGTGATCGTTCCCGTTTTCGGATGGGAGAATCCAGCGGTCAGGACCAGAACGTGACGCGCATCCGATGAGTTCGGTGCCCATTCGCGCACGCGTGGATCGCCGAACCCTGCGCCGTCGAATCCACGGAACTGACGCCGCGTCCACTGGAGCGTGTAATTCGCCGAGCCGTAGATCGTGAGCTTCGGCCGGAACTTGAACACGTCAGGTGACAGCCCGAAGTTGATCTGGCCACCGTATCCGCGGAGATCGCTCACCCGCGATCCGACTCTTCCGAATGCGGTCGAGAGCCGGGATTCAGATGCCGACACCGAGCCACTCACCGGATCGATGCCAGAGGTCGATACATATACAGGCCGTCCGCCTTCGCTCTGAAGGGTGAATCTCTGCGTGCCGGCGAAGTTTTCGTCTACCGTTCCGGGCTGGGACAGGTCATACGATGCAAGTGCGCCGAGGCGGAACAACAGCGTCTTGCGCAGATTCGCCGACCAGTCGAGGGACGCGCGCCAGCTTCGCGGAACATCGTAGGAGGGATCGATCAAGGTGACTGCTGGAGCACGCTCTGACAGCGCACCACTCCCGTCCATGCATTGAGTGGGAATATCGGCAGGGTTGCTCTCAAACCGGCTCCAGTCGACGGCAGGCACCGCAGCGCCGACGCAGGATAATGTCGAGGTGCCGCCGGGGAGTCCTGTAGCAGCCGATGCATCCGCGAGAAGGCCTGGCCGGAGCAGGTCGCGGAATTCTCCTATCCCGCCACGAATCACACCCGTGGCCGTTCGATAGAAGCGGCCCACCTGATTCTGATTGGTGCCGTTCCCGTTGTCCTTGTCCTTGTTGTACATGTACGAGAAGCCAAGGCGTGGACTCACGTGAATCCTCGATGGCGCGGAGCCGCTCTTCACGCCAAGTGCCTGGTCGAGCGCAGGGTTGGCTGCTGGTGAGTCGAAGAAGCCATCCGCCTCGAGGCGCGCGCCATAGAGCACGTTGAAGAAACGCGACTTGGCGTAGTAATGAGCCAGCGCGGTCGCCGCGTTCCACACCTTTCCGGACCGGACGGGCTCACCGAGTGTGCGCCAGAAGCTCGCCGGTCGTCCTGCACTGAAATCCGCTATGGAGTTGAACGCAAAGGTGCCGAGCGCGTTCGAGGTTCCCTCCTGGTGGAGTGCGTCCGCGCGACCCCACGCGAGCGCCTTGAACCGATGCCTGCGGCCACGAGCGTTCCAGAGAGTCTCATTGGCGCCTTCGATTGTCCAACGGGAGTCATCAGCGGCGAAAAACGAGCCTCCACCGAGTGTGAGCGAGGTCACATCCGCGCTGCCCTCGACATTCGACCTGACGAGAATGCTTGCTCCCGGAATGTTGCGGTATGGCTCGGTCTCCGTTTTTACATGGCTGGCGGCGATTCGCGTTTCCGTGAGTACGCGACGTCCCGCTCCGACATAGTCGCCCATGGTGAACTGTGCGCCGAGTGTTCTTTCGCGCCGCTGGCCGGCTGAGGAAGGCGCAGCGAGAGGACCAAAACCAAGTGCGCCATCGCGTGTGAACCCGATCAGGCTGGTAAGAGCGCGCGTCTTCATCGTATCGCGTGTGTAGATC
>DATAIM010000471.1:0-2346 GCA_036262655.1 Gemmatimonadaceae bacterium
TTCAGAACTAATTCGGAGAAACGCATGAGTTTCGCAATCAGCAAGCAAGGCGAAGTTGTCGTTGTGGACGTCGAAGGACAGTTGATCGTCGGAAACCGCCAGGAGTTGAAGCAGAAGGTCCTCGACGAGCTGGAGAAGGGCGCAAAGAAGTTCCTCATCGATTTCAGTCAGACCGGATACATCGACAGCTCCGGGCTGGGAGTACTTGTCTCGCTGTCGAAAAAGATCAGGGAACAGGGAGGGGAGCTGAGGCTCGCCAACCTCAACGACGATCTTCAGACGCTGTTCGAGCTCACGAAGCTCGACACGCTCTTCCAGATATCGGATACACGGGAGCGCGCGCTCGAGAGCTTCTGATGGCCAAGCCACACGTCGCTCTCGATGTCGAGATTCCGAGCGATGTCAGGTACATTGAGGGAGTGGTCGAGCTCGCGACGCGAAAGTGTCGCGAGCTTTCCATTGAACCCCGCAAATGCACGCTCAATGTCCGCGTTGCGCTTTCCGAGGCCATCTCCAACGCCATTCTGCGCGGGAACGGCGATGCCGCTGACAAGCACGTCCGCGTCAGGGCGACAATTCACGACGATTCGCTCGTCTTCGACGTAGTCGACGAAGGACCAGGCTTCGATCTCGGCGCCGAGCGGCCCGATCCGACGAGCCTCGAGAATCTCCTGAACGAAGATGGACGCGGCCTGTTCCTGATGGAGAAGCTGATGGATCGCGTCGAGCGATTCCAGTCCGACGGGAACGTGGTGAGGCTCACTCTCAGGCGGTCGTGAAAGAGCTCGACTCCGTACTCGTTGCGTTCCGCGAATCCACGCGGTGCGACGCGGCGGTATGGACCGCCCGCACCGCAACCCCGGCAGAGCTCGCACTTCTCTCTTCATCCGGCCCGCGAGCTGTTCCTCCTGATTCTTTGCCGGATTCGGGCTCTCTCGTGCCGCTGAGGACCAGTAACGGCGCGATGGTCGTGGCCGCCGTCCCGGGAGTAAAGCGGACCTGGGTTACAGTGTCGCCATGCGAGCCAGACAGGCCCCCCGCGGAAAATCACCTTCGCATGCTGATCCCGGTGGTGACACAAATCCTTCGAGGTGCACAGGAAGTCGAGCACGCCGCGCTCGAGCTGGCCGAGCGATACGAAGAGATCAACCTGCTCTACACCATCGGCGAGATTCTCGGGCGCACGGTTACCCTCGAAGAGGCAGCCACGACGATTCTCACAGAAATCTCCGAGACGGTCGGCGCGCGGCATGCTTCGATTCTCGTGCACGAATCCGGCACTGATATGCTGCACGTCGTCGCGGCAATCGGCACCGATGCCCGCACCGCCGAGCCGATCAGAATCGACGATCCGGATTGCGTATCATCGCGCGTGTTCCGCACGCACCACCCCCTTACGGTCGAGGAAGGTGTCATGGAATGCGAGGCCGAGCGCCCATACCGCCGCGGAGAGATGCTTTCGGTGCCGATCATGTGGACGACGCCTTCCGGCGGCGAGCCGCTCGGTGTCGTGAATCTCTCCGACCGTCGGTCGCATCAGCCGTACAGTGCCGGAGATCAAAAGCTCGTTGCCGCCATCGCTACTCAGATCGGAACGGCGATTCAGAACGCGCGGCTTGTGCGGGCCTCGATCGAGCAGCAGCGCCTTCTCCAGGAGATGTACCTGGCGCACGACCTCCAGATGAAGCTTCTGCCGAAGCCGACCATCGTGTCGCCTGAAGCGGAGGTGGATGCGCGAGTGATCCCGGCTGAGAGTGTCGGCGGGGATTTTTATCATCTCTTTCGCATGCCGCAAAACCGAACCGGAGTGATGGTTGGCGATGTATCAGGGCATGGATACCGCGCGGCTCTGATCATGGCGCTCGCGATGAGTGCTTCTGCCATTCACGCGCAGAGCTCCCGCGACCCGGGTGAGATGCTGGCGATGCTCCACACCTCGTTGCGTGAAGAGCTTTCGAGCACGGAGATGTATATCTCGGTCTTTTTTGGCGTGATAGATCACCGTGCGGGCAAGCTTCGGTATGCGAACACCGGTCATCCCCACGCCTTCCGGCTCAATGCCGAGGGAACGTTCCACCGCCTATCGGCAGATGCTCCACCCCTTGGCCTGAGCGACGCGGTTCCGGCCGCCGAGACGGTCTCGTGGCAGAAGGGAAAAGACCGCCTCATCCTCTTCACCGACGGCATTGTTGACTCGAGGAATTCATCGGGGGACCGCCTCGGCGAGGCAGCGGTGCTCGACGTGGTCCTCCGGAATCGTACGCAGCGGCCGGCTGGTATCGTGGACTCGGTTTTCAACCTGCTTCGGGAACACAGCGGGGACGTTCCGAGTCCTGACGACCTGAC